>VGQR01000028.1 GCA_016882345.1 Cyanobacteria bacterium K_DeepCast_35m_m2_023 | reverse complement strand
GCCGGCAGCGATCAGTTGCCGCGGCTCGACACAGAGATCGGGCACGATCCGCTCGCTGATGCCTTGGCCATGGCGCACGCAGATCCGCCGAGCCGCGCAGAACGCCAACTGGTCGGCCCGAAAGGGGGTGCCGCTCAAGCCCAGGCGCAGGGCCGCCGGTCGGGTCACCGTGCTGAAGGCAGTCCCCCAGGCAGCGGCCTCGGGATTGTCCGGATCCACCCCCAGATGGTGCACCTCGTCGGCGATCGCAATCCAGGCGGATGACGACCACGGTTCGAGCCAGGCGCTGAGCGCGTCCTGCTGCAGTGCCGCCGCCTGGTAGCTCAGCAGCAGTCCCTGCGGGCCTGCCGCGGGGGCTGTGGGGCGATTGGGGCTCCAACTCTCGAGCCGTAGCCCCAGCCGTTCGGCGGCCTTGATCCATTGACCGGCGATGGCCGTGCGATGGCAGAACACCACCACGTGTTGCAGCTTGCGCTCGTGGCGCAGGCGCAGCACCCCCAGCAGGGCGCCCAGGGTTTTGCCGGCACCGGGGCCGGCGTGCACCAGCACGTCATGGCCCGCAGGGGTGGGCGCTGACAAACGGGTTTTGAGCAGCTGGATCAGCTGGCTCTGCCACTGCCGCGGCTGCACTGGCAGCGTCGGCGTCAGATCAAACGAGGGGGAGGCCATCAGTGCCAGTTTTAGGTGTTCTGGCCTATGGGCATCAGCACCAGCCTGCCTAGTTTCTGGCCATCGAGGCTTTGGTCATGGATTCCGCAGCTCCCAACCCTCAGGCCTGGTCGTCGTTGCGCCGCCGCCGCTTTCTGGAGCAATGCCTGCAGTTGGAGTGCGATATCGATCCGATGATCCTGCGGGCCCGCCAACTGCGTCACCAGGGGGCCTGGCCCCAGGCCACCTGCCTGGAGCAGGAACTGCTGCCGCTGTTCTGATTGATGGGCGTGTGCCCACAAACGGCAGAAAACAATTGCGGTTGGGCCCGGCTTCCTTGCTAATGGATTCCATTGAGGTTTCCCCACCACCCTTTTGGGATCTGGGGCTTGTGCGTGAGGAGTTGATGGCATGGTGATGGTGCTCGTTCCCAGGGAACGCCGTTCCGGTGAAAACCGGGTGGCTGCCACCCCTGAAACGGTCAAGACCTGCTGCGCAGCGGTGTTGACCCTGCAGCTCGAGGCGGGAGCTGGAACGGCGGCCGGGTATGCAGACCCTGACTACGCTGCGGCTGGAGCCCTAGTGGTGCCGGCCGAGGCTTTGGCCTGGGGTGATGCCGATGTGGTGCTCTGCGTCGGCCCCCCTGCGCCCGAACAACTGGCCCGACTCAAGCCGGGGGCCCTGTTGATCGGTCTGCTTGAGCCCTACGGCGCCAGCGAGCGTCTCGAGCTGCTGGCCAGCCGCGAGGTCTCGGCTGTGTCGATGGAGTTGTTGCCGCGCATCAGCCGCGCCCAGAGCATGGATGTGCTTTCGTCGCAGGCCAACATCGCCGGCTACAAGGCGGTGTTGCTCGCAGCCGCAGCCCTCAACCGCTACGTGCCGATGCTGATGACCGCCGCCGGCACGATCCAGCCGGCCCGTGCCCTGGTGCTTGGTGCTGGTGTTGCCGGTCTGCAGGCGGTCGCCACGGCCCGTCGCCTCGGAGCCATCGTCTTCGTGAGCGACGTGCGTCCGGCCGCCAAAGAGCAGGTCGAATCGCTGGGGGGGCGCTTCATCGATCCCCCGGCCGAGCAGGAGCGGCCAGCCGAAGCCGGTGGTTATGCGATGGCCGCCAGCGAAGCGTTTTTGGCGGCCCAGCGCGAGCAGCTGGCCCAGCAGCTGGCCCTGGCGGACATGGTCATCTGCACGGCCCAGGTGCCAGGCAAGCGCGCCCCCCGTCTGATCAGCGACGGAATGCTGGCTGGCATGAAACCGGGGTCGGTCATCGTTGATCTGGCGGTCGCCCAGGGCGGCAACTGCGAGGGCAGCGTTGCCGGCGAGACGGTTGAGCGCTACGGGGTGCAACTGATCGGTGCCGATGCCCTGCCCAGCAGCCTGGCCCAGCACGCCAGCGCCCTTTACGCCCGCAACCTGCTGGCCCTGCTGCAGCATCTGCGCAGCAGCGGCGAGCTGGCGGTCGATCCCAGCGATCCGATCCTCGAGGGTTGCCTGATTACCCATGGCGGCCTCTGCCAGCGCAGCGATCTGCTGCCTCAGGCCGCCCCCACCCTGACCCCCGCCTGATCCATGAGCTCCCTCTCCCAGGCCCTGTGGGTGTTGCTGCTTGGCAGCCTGCTGGGCCTTGAACTGATCGGCAAGGTGCCCCCCACCCTGCACACCCCGCTGATGAGCGGGGCGAATGCGATCAGCGGCATCACCGTGCTCGCCTCGCTGACCCTGATTGCCCAGGCCCATGGCAATCCGGTGCTGCTGCTGTTCGGAGCGGTGTCATTGGCCTTTGCCCTGTTCAACGTGATCGGCGGCTTTCTGGTCACCGACCGCATGCTCGCCATGTTCTCCCGCAAGAAATCATGAGCACCGCCACCCTGTTCAGTTATGCCAGCGATCTGGGGGCCGTGCTGCTGCTGGCCCTTGGACTCAAGGGCCTGTCGAAGGTGCGCTCGGCCCGCAGTGCCAATGGCTTGGCGGCCCTGGCCATGGGCCTGGCCGTCGTGGGCCTCTTGATTCAGCAGTCCCTGAGCCTGGAGGCCTGGCTGTGGATCGGCGTCGGCACCGCCATCGGTGGACTGGCCGGTGTGATCACGGCCCAACGGGTGCCGATGACCGCCATGCCCGAAACAGTGGCCCTGTTCAACGGCTGCGGTGGCATGGCCTCCCTGCTGGTGGCCGTCGCCGTGGCCCTGTTTCAGAGCAGCGGCGCCGATCTGGTGGCGTTGATCTCGATTGTGATTTCGGTCTTCGTCGGCGCGATCACCTTCAGTGGCTCGGTGGTGGCGATGGGCAAGCTGCAGGGCTGGATCGCCACCCCAGGCTGGACCCAGAGCCAGCTGCGGCATGCGGTCAACATCAGCCTGGCGGTGGCCTGTCTGGTGGCGGGCATTGGTTTGCCCTCCGATCCGGCGGGCCTGCCGCTGTGGATTCTGGTGGTCGCCTCAAGCCTGTTGGGCATTGGTGTCACCCTGCCGATCGGCGGGGCTGACATGCCCGTGGTGATCTCCCTGCTCAACAGCTATTCGGGAGTGGCCGCTGCCGCCGCCGGCTTTGTGGTGGGCAGCCAGCTGCTGATCGTGGCCGGTGCCATGGTTGGCGCCGCCGGGCTGATCCTCACCCAGGTGATGTGCACCGCCATGAACCGCTCGCTGGTGAGCGTGTTGTTCGGCGGTGCCCTGGGGGGCGCCGCCCCTGTTGGCGGCGGCGGCGACGAAGCCGGCTACACCCGCATCACCAGCTGCAGCCCCGAAGAATGCGCCATGGCCCTCGAGACCGCCGAGCGGGTGGTGTTCGTGCCCGGTTACGGGCTGGCCGTAGCCCAGGCCCAGCACACCCTGCGCGAGTTGGCCAAACTGCTCGAGGCCAACGGCGCCGAGGTCAGCTACGCCATTCACCCGGTGGCCGGCCGCATGCCCGGCCACATGAACGTGCTGCTGGCCGAGGCTGACGTGCCCTACGAGCAGCTGCTCGAAATGGACACGATCAATCCCGACTTTCCGCGCACCGATGTGGTGATCGTTCTGGGGGCCAACGATGTGGTGAACCCCGACGCCAAGAGCGACCCCACCAGCCCCCTGTTCGGGATGCCGGTGCTCGAGGTCGACCAGGCCCGCCAGGTGTTCGTGGTCAAGCGCAGCCTGGGCGCCGGCTATGCCGGCATCAAGAACGCCCTGTTCGAGCTGCCCCAGACCGCCATGGTCTTCGGTGATGCCAAAGCGGTGTTGGCTGGCCTGGTCAGCGAACTGCGGGAGCTGGGGGTGGGCAAGAAGACGCCAACGGCGGTCTGACGCGATGCCCCCTGTGGGTCTGTTGCCCTTTCGCCCGCGCCTGCCATGGCTCGGGGGCGATCTTCAGACCCTCAGGGACACCTTGCGCCCCGTAACCCTGCCGGCCGATCGGGGGCAACCGCTGCTGTTGCGCCTGCAGGGTGACGATCACCTGTTGGGCTTTCTGGATGCGCCGCTGCTCCTGCAAGCCTGCCCACAGCACGGTGAAGCCCTTGTGGTGGTTGTGCATGGGCTGGGCGGTGGCAGTGATCGGCTCGGCGTGCGCCGTCTGGCCTTGACCCTGCAGCGCGCCGGGTTTGAGGTGCTGCGGCTCAACCTGCGCGGTGCCGGGCCGGGACGCCACCTGGCCCGGGGCACCTACGCCGCCAGCTGCAACCGCGATCTGCTGGACGTGCTACCCCAGCTGCGCGAGCGGGCGGCCGGGCGACCGTTGCTGGCGGTGGGTTTGTCGTTGGGGGGCACGGTTCTGCTGAATGCGCTGCTGTCCAGCCCGCAGCAGCGCTGGCTGGATGCGCTGGTGTGCGTCAGTTCACCGCTGGACCTGGTGGCGAGCTCGCGGCAGATCGGCCGCTGGCGCAATCGCCTCTATGAGCGCTGGCCGCTGCAGCGCCTGGTGCGCGACACGCTGGCCGACCCCGCCGGTGTCTTGGCCCAGGAGCGGCAGGCGTTGCAACGGGTGCGCAGCATTCGCGATTTTGATGCCGCGATCACGGCTCCGCGCTGGAGCCATGCTTCGGTGGACGATTACTACCGCGCCGCAAGTGTGCTGCCGCGGTTGCTCGAGCTGCTCAGGCCCGAGCTTCCACCCACCCTGGTGTTGCATGCCCTCGATGATCCCTGGGTGCCGGCCGCAGCTGCGCTGCAGCTGGCCCAGGCCGTTGCTGCGCTCCCCCAGACGCCATTGCAGGTCCAGCTGACGGCAACGGGCGGCCACAACGGCTTTCACGGTCTGGGCGACGGGCCACTGTGCAGCTGGAGCGATGCGCTGGTGTTGCATTGGTTGACGGCTGGGCTCGACGCTGCTGCATCGCTCAGCACTGCAGCGCAGCACAACACCTGAGGTCAAGTGCCGAGCTGGTAGCGCTTGACGATCCAGGGCTCGATCGGGGTGCCGCCGATGACGTGCTCGCGCACGATGCGCTCCACCCGTTCGGGCCTGACGCCGCCGTAGACGATGCCCTCGGGCCAGATCAGCAGCACGGGACCCTCAGCACAGATGCGCAGGCAGTCGGCCTTGCTGCGCAGCACGATGCCCTGCGGCCGCTGCGGGTCCTCCAGACCCAGCTCGCGCACCAGGCGCTTGAGCGCCTCCCAGCTGGCGGCGCCCAGCGCCTGGTCGGGGCAACACAGCGATTTGCTGGGGGTGGCGCAGAGCAGCAGGTGATGGGCGACGGGTGTTGGCCGAGGCTCTGGCATGGCTTTCGAGTCTGCTGCGGTGCCGTGAAGCCTGTGCAGCGGCGGAGTGGAACGGGTGTTGAGGCAGGTGTTGGCTTCGCGGAGCGGCCCTTGGGAAGGTGATCACCATGGTGTCAACTTTTCCAAGGGCCGCTCGCAAGCATTCGGCAGGCTGCAGGGGAGGGACCTCTTCGGGGAGAAGCTGAAACTCCGATGGCTGCTGCGTTAGCCCGGCAGCGTTGCGGGCAGCTTGGCGTTCAGCCAGGCTGCAGCTTCACGCACCGCTGTGCGGGCCCAGGCGTCGACCGCCAGCACGTCGGACAGGGCGGGATCGACCCTGTGGTCGGCCTTGTGGCGATCGCACACCCCGTCGATCAATTTGGGAATATCGAGGAAATGGATCTGTTCATCGAGGAACAGCGCCACGGCCTGCTCGTTGGCGGCGTTCATCACCGCCGGCATGGTGCCGCCGGCGCGGCCCGCGGCGTAGGCCAGCTCCATGCAGGGGTAGCGGGCCGGGTCGGGTTTGCGGAAGGTGAGTGAGCCCACCTCGGTGAGATCGAGGCGGCGCCAAGGGGTCTCGAGTCGCTCGGGCCAGCTGAGGCAATAGAGGATCGGCAGCTTCATGTCGGGCCAGCCCAGTTGGCCCAGCACCGAGCTGTCGGCCAGCTCGACCATCGAGTGGATGATCGACTGGGGGTGGATCACGATCTCGATGTGGTCGTAGTCCAGGCCGAACAGGTAGTGGGCTTCGATCACTTCGAGCCCCTTGTTCATCAACGAGGCGCTATCGACGGTGATCTTGCGGCCCATGCTCCAGTTGGGGTGGCTGGTGGCATCGGCCACCGTCGCCTTGACCAGATCGGCCGGGTCCCAATCGCGAAAGGCGCCACCGCTGGCGGTCAGCATGATGCGGCGCAGGCCCGGGGTGGGGGTGCCGGTGCTCAGCCGCGCCGTTTCGGCGTAGGGCGTACCCTGCAGACATTGAAAGATCGCCGAATGCTCCGAGTCGGCCGGCAGCAGCCGCGAGCCGCTCTTGACCAGCTCGGGCAGCACCACCGGCCCGGCGGCGATCAGGGTTTCCTTGTTGGCCAGGGCCAGGTCTTTGCCGGCGCGGATGGCGGCCAGGGTGGGGAGCAGTCCGGCGCAACCGACAATCCCGGTCACCACCAGATCAGCGGTGGGCCAGGCGGCGGCGGCGCACAGGCCATCACTGCCGCCCAGCAGCTCGGGCAGGCGGGCCGGGCGGGCACTCGGCTCGAGTGAGTCCAGGCGCTCGCGCAGCGTGGCCACCTTGTCGGCATCAGCCAGGGCCACCACCTCGGGGGCGTGGCGGCAGATCTGCTGCAGCAGCAGATCCAGGTTGTTGCCGGCGGTTAGGGCCACCACCCTGAAGCGATCGGGAAACTCCTCCGCCAGCTCGAGGGTCTGGGTGCCGATCGAACCGGTGGACCCGAGCACGGAGAGGGCTTTCACGGGCTGGCGGCACAGATTGGGGACCAGTTTCCCATTGGCCGGCCTGGCAGCAGGCCGATCTGACCTTCGCTATTACCCTGACTACACCAAAGATGGCCGTCCGGTGGTCGAGCTCAGATCCGTCCAACCCGTGCTCGAGTCGTCGGATTGGACCGTGCTGCAGCCGTGATCGTTTTCGATACCCACGTGCTGATGTGGCGTTCGCTTGATGCCAATGCTTGAGCGTCCCCGCGAGCACTGGGCCAGCCGCGCCGGCTTTTTGCTGGCGGCGATCGGCAGTGCCGTGGGCCTGGGCAACCTCTGGGGTTTTCCCTACAAGGCTTCGGCCAATGGCGGCGCGGCGTTTGTGCTGGTGTACCTGCTGGTGATCGCCCTGGTCTGCCTGCCGCTGCTGGTGGCCGAGCTGATGATCGGCCGCCGCACCGGCAAGAGCCCGGTGCTGGCCCTGGCCCAGCTGGGCGGCCCCCACTGGCGCTGGCTGGGCTACGGCATGACCCTGAACGCCTGCGTGATCCTGGCCTTTTATTCAGTCGTGACGGGCTGGACCATCCTGTCGACGCTGCAGACGCTGCTGTTTGGCCTGCCGGCGGATCCGGAGGCGTTCTTTGGCCAGATCAGCCAGGGGGGCTGGGCGATTGCCGGCCACTTGCTGGCCATGCTGCTCACCGCCGGGGTGATTGCTCTAGGGGTGCGGGGTGGCATCGAGCGGCTGTCGCTGTGGTTCATGCCGCTGCTGTTCGTGCTGCTGGTGGGCATGGCCCTGTGGGCCACCACCCTCAGTGGCGCCGGCGAGGGCTATCGCTTTTATCTGCAGCCTGACCTCAAGGAGCTGCTGCGCTGGCCCACGCTCACCAGCGCCACGGGCCATGCGTTCTTCTCGCTGTCGCTGGGCCTGGGGGCGATCATCACCTACGCCTCCTATGGCCAGGGCACCAGCCGCCTGCGCCATGAAGCGGGCACCATTGCCGCCGCCGACACCGCCGTGGCCCTGGTGGGCGGCTTGATCACCTTTCCCCTGGTGGCCCACTTCAACCTGCTGGGCAACCTCTCGGACAGCACCATCGGCACCCTGTTTGTGGCCATCCCCAAGGGCATGGCGGGGCTGGGGGGCCTTGGCCGGCTGGTGGCGCTGGTGTTTTTTGTGGTGCTGGTGATCGCGGCGCTCACATCGGCGGTGTCGCTGCTGGAGGTGGGCACCGCTGCGCTGATCGATCGGCGCGGCTGGCCCAGGCGCAAGGCCACGGCCTGGGCGGTGGCGGCGATCACTCTGATCGGCCTGCTGCCCGCCAGCGACAGCCGCTGGATCGATGTGCTCTACACCGTCTTTGGCGAGACGGCGCTGATCTTTGGCGGGCTAATGCTGGCGCTGCTGATGGGCTGGACCCAGCCGGCGCTCGACGGTGGTGTGCCTGTGCTGCTGCGGCGCCTGCTGCGCTGGGTGGCCACACCGCTGCTGCTGGTGCTGCTGATCCAGTCTCTGCTGCATCTGCCGCGGGTGTTGGCGCCGTTTGTGACCGCTTGAGCCTGGGCCCGATCCAGTCCCCTCAAAGAGCGATGGATGGTGCGTAGATCGCCCATGGCGGTCCGCCTGAGCGAGCTGATGCAACGCACGCAGATTGATCTCTCGGATCAGCACCGCTGCGGGCATGCCTGCGCCATGAACTCGAGTGTTCGTCGTTGTTGGAGCCCTGGCCCGCAGTTGGGGAGTGGGTTGATGGTCGGTCCTTGCCATTGATGACATGTCATCAGTGACAAGGCACGATCGTGGCCTCGGTCGTGCCGATGCCGTCATCCCGCTGTGGGCTTGACTGGCGCCAGTGGTTGTGTGGCCTGTGTCTTTGCCCGCCTGGTTGCAGCGCTGGAACTTCATCGAGCGGGCGCGCTATGAACGCGCGCTCTGGGAGGCGTTCGAGCAGGGCCAGGACATCGATGCCTTGGTGCAGCAGTGCCGCACTGCCGTGGATGCTGGCGATCAGGGCCGCGCCTTTGAGCTGGAGGTGTGGACCACCACCCTGGCGCGCATCCGCAAGATCGAGCGGATGATGGGCGATAAACAGCGCCCGTCCGGCGATGGGGCCTGAACTGCTGGCGATGGTGCTCAGGCCAGGGACCAGGGATTGATCAGCGTCAGTCCAATGCCCGAAAAGTCGGTGCTGTTCCAGATTGCCAGTGGCGCTCCATGGGGCGCGCCAGTTGCTCACGGCGGCAGAGCACCTCGGCGTACCAGTGAGCTGCTTCGCTCGTGAATGGCCAGACCCGCTCAGCAAACAGTTCGCCGACCAGGCCTTCCCAGCTCTGCTGAAGGTCCTGCTTGCGTTGGCCCTCTGGGAGCCGTGCCATGCCATGCAGGAGTTCGGCTTGGTTGACAGCCGTGATCGCCACCGCAGCCTGGAGCTGGAACCCCAACGAACAGTTCGCTGGCGGCGGCAACAGCGTGACCAGCGCAATCCGGCCTAATGTGGTCGCATTGGCGGAGTAAGACGTGGCAGAAGTGGTCGCAAGTCAGGTGTCGGTGCGGAATCTCAAGACCCACCTCTCCGAATGGCTGGCCCGGGCCCGGTCTGGTGAGGTGGTGGAGGTCACCTCCCATCGCCAACCCATCGCCCGCATCACTGCTGTGAAGCCGGCACACTCAGGGATCACTAGTCCGCTGCAACAAGCGATTGATGCTGGCCTGATCAGCTGGAACGGTCAAAAGCCCAACCTGCCCCCTCCTGTGAAATTGCGGGGGCAAGGCAGATTGCTCAGTGACATCGTGCTGGAGGATCGCGGTTGAGCCAGTGATCCTCTTCTGTGACACCAGCGCCCTGATCAAGCTGCTGGTTGACGAAGCCCAATCAGATCAGCTGCGGCAGATCAGCACCACTGTTGATGCCATCGGGGTTTGCCGGATCAGCTGGGCAGAAGCCATGGCTGCCCTGGCTCGCTTGCGGCGGGACGATCCGGTCAATGACCACGATCTCGAACAGGCTCGGCAGCACCTGATTCAGGCCTGGCAGTGCTTCACCATTGTTGAAGTCAGCCAGCCCTTGGTGGAAACGGCGGGTCGCTTTGCCGACGTGTTTGCCCTTCGCGGCTACGACAGCGTGCAGCTCGCAGCGGCCCATGCACTGCATGTCAACGCGCAACAGGCCGTTCTCTTCGCTTGTTACGACCGTCGACTCAATCAGGCCGCCCAGCTGCTTCAGTTGGAGGTGTTGCCATAACCACCCAACACGGTTACACCAGCAGGCGCCTCTTCAGAATGTTCGTTGTGAACATTGCGGGGGGCGTGTGGCCCATCTCCGGTTGGTGGTGTCGGCGGCGGCTTATCACCGGCTCAGTGGCCTGGGACACCGCTATCCGGTGCATTGGTTGTGAGTTCAGGGGCAGTCAGGCAGTGGACCGTCAGATCACCGGTGGCGTGGCTCAAGCGCCTGTCATTGGTGATCAGGCTTGTGCAGCCGTGACGCAGGGCTGTGGCCAGATGCAGGGCATCGGGGGTGCGCAGCCGATGCCGCGCCCGCAGCTCGGTGGCCAGCTCGAAGGTGCTGTCCTGAATGGCCAGCACAGGAAAGAGTTGCAGAAACGAGTGGGTGCGATGCAGGCGTTCGCTGTCGGCTTTCGCCATCGGTTGCACCAGGCATTCGAGCCGTACCAGGGCTGAGATCACCGGTTGCAGGTGTTGTTGCCGCAGTTCAGCCAGGGCCGCCCGTGCCAGCGCTCCGAATTGGGGGTCTTCGTCAAGCGCGTAGATGAGCACGCAACTATCGAGATAGACCATGGCCATTGCAGGGGAGCCTCTCGAACTCAGTCCCAGGCTTGGCGTTCGGCCTTGATTTCGGCCTCGATGGCGTCGTGGCTCCGTTTCAGGTGCGCCGGCAGGGGGTGGGCTGCCAGCCATGCCAATGGGTCTGGCGCCTGATCCCCAGGGTTGATCGGCACCAGGCGCACAGCTGGGATACCTCGCTGGGCAATCACCACGTCTTCGCCGGCCTGGGCGGCCTTGACCAGGCGGGACAGCTGATTTTTTGCCTCAAGCATGTTCACTTGCATCGCCCGAACCTAGCCAGCATTGCCCCATTCTGGCCAGCTTGTGGTGCTCTGGTTGGCTTGCGGCCATCGCGCGGGCAATCCGATGACGGCTGATCTCGATCGGGCCTTGGCGGCGCTGCGGCGGCATCTGCTGCCGTTTCTGTTTGTGCTGTACGTGATCGCCTACCTCGATCGCGTCAATGTCTCCTATGCGGCGGCCGGTGTCTCCAAGGACCTGGGACTCAACAGCGCCTCCTACGGCTTTGCGGCGGGCATCTTCTTTCTGGGCTACGTACTGCTTGAGATTCCCAGCAACCTGATCCTTGATCGGGTGGGGGCTCGGCGCTGGATCGGCCGCATCCTGCTCAGCTGGGGCGTGATCGCGGCGCTGATGGCGTTCATGACCACGGCGGCCCAGTTCAACGGGCTGCGGTTGCTGTTGGGCGTTGCCGAGGCGGGCTTTTTCCCCGGGATCATCCTTTACCTGAGCCGGTGGGTTCCTGAAGCACAGCGGGCCCGCACCCTGGCGGGGTTCATGCTGGCGATCCCGGTTGCGGGCCTGCTGGGCGGGCCGCTGTCGGCGGCGCTGTTGTCGATGCACGGGTGGTTGAGCCCCGCCGAGGCGGATGCGCTGGAGCAGGTGCTGCAGCAGGAGAGCCAGCAGCGGCAGTCCAGCGCCGGTCACATCCAGGGCCTGGCTGCGCTGTGGGGGGACCGGCGCCTGTGGCTGTTGGCTGTGCTGTATCTGGGGATTTCCACCAGCTTTTACGGCTTCAGTTTCTGGATCCCGCGCTTCGTGGGGGCTGCCCTGGCGTAGCAGTCACCGTCGCCGGCGCTGGTGAACCTGCTCAGCGCCATTCCCTATGGGCTGGCGGTGGTGGTGATGCTGCTGGTGGGCCGCGCCGCCGATCGCCAAGCCGACAAACGGCTGTTTGTGGCCATTCCGCTGGCGCTGGCGGCGGTGGCCCTGACGCTCTCGATCGCGGCGGCCGGCCCGCTGCGGCTGGCGCTGATCAGCATCGCCACAGCGTCAGCCTTTTCAAGCCTGGGACCCGCCTGGACAATCCCGCTGCAGTTTCTGGGCGGCCAGGCCGCCGCCGGCGGCATCGCGGCCATCAATTCCTTTGGCAACATCGGCGGCTTCCTGGCCCCCTTTGTGATGGGGCGCCTGATGTTGCGCCCCCAGGGCGACAGTCTGGCGTTGGCTTATCTGGCTGGCGTGCTGCTGCTGTCGGCGCTGTTGGCGTTGTTGGTGAATCGGCGGGGGGCGATGTCAGGGGCCGTTTCAGAACCCGTTCATTGAATCCAGCACGCAGTTCGCGTACCAGGGCCACAGCGTCGAGCTGCTGACCAGCCTTGTCCGTATGAAGCTGGCGAAGACGTTCTGGCCAGTTGCTGGGCTCTTTCGTCACATCAGGCTGATCTGCTGTTGTGACGCTCATGTTCTCAGCGCCGCAGCCAGTCGGTGACGCCGCCTGGTTTGTCGATCAGCTCGATGCCGGACTCCAGCAGCTGGGCACGGATCGTATCGGCCGTG
>VGQR01000027.1 GCA_016882345.1 Cyanobacteria bacterium K_DeepCast_35m_m2_023 | reverse complement strand
CCAGCCCGAGGCGTATGTGCCGGTCTCCGACACGTACATCGCCAAGACCGCGTCGATCAACGAAGAGATCGACATGTTGCGGCACTCGGCGACGCGCTCGCTGTTCGAACGCCGCGATGTGATCGTCGTCGCCTCGATCAGCTGCATCTACGGCCTGGGCATCCCCAGTGAGTACCTCAAGGCGGCGGTCCGGTTCCAGGTGGGCGAGACCCTCAACCTGCGCGGCTCGCTGCGGGAACTGGTCAACAACCAGTATTCGCGCAACGACCTGGAGATCTCGCGCGGGCGCTTCCGGGTGCGGGGCGATGTGCTCGAGATCGGTCCGGCCTATGAAGACCGTCTGGTGCGCATCGAGCTGTTCGGCGACGAGGTGGAGGCGATCCGCTACGTCGACCCCACCACCGGCGAGATCCTGCAGACCCTCGACACGATCAACATCTACCCGGCCAAGCACTTCGTGACGCCCAAGGAGCGGCTGGCGGAGGCGATCACGGCGATCCGCAGCGAGCTGCGCGAGCGGCTCGACGTCCTCAACAGCCAGGGGCGCCTGCTGGAGGCCCAGCGGCTCGAGCAGCGCACCACCTATGACCTCGAGATGCTCGAGCAGGTGGGCTACTGCAATGGCGTCGAGAACTACGCCCGCCACCTCGCCGGCCGCCAGGCGGGCACGCCGCCCGAGTGCCTGATCGACTACTTCCCCGATGACTGGCTGTTGGTGGTGGATGAGAGTCACGTCACCTGCAGCCAGCTGCAGGCGATGTACAATGGCGACCAGTCGCGCAAGCAGGTGCTGATCGAGCACGGCTTCCGCCTGCCCAGCGCCGCCGACAACCGCCCGCTCAAGGGCGAGGAGTTCTGGCAGAAGGCGCGCCAGACGATCTTTGTCAGCGCCACCCCGGGCAACTGGGAGCTCGAGCAGAGCAAAGCCCAGATCGTCGAGCAGGTGATCCGCCCCACCGGTGTGCTCGATCCGATCGTCGAGGTGCGCCCCACCGACGGCCAGGTCGACGACCTGCTGGGCGAGATCCGCGTGCGGGCCGACAAGCAGGAGCGGGTGCTCGTCACCACCCTCACCAAACGCATGGCCGAGGACCTGACCGACTACCTGGCCGAGAACGGGGTGCGCGTGCGCTACCTGCACTCCGAGATCCACTCGATCGAGCGGATCGAGATCATTCAGGACCTGCGCAACGGCGAGTACGACGTGCTGGTGGGGGTCAACCTGCTGCGCGAGGGCCTCGATCTGCCGGAGGTGTCGCTGGTGGCGATCCTCGATGCCGACAAGGAAGGCTTTTTGCGGGCCGAGCGCTCGCTGATCCAGACCATCGGCCGCGCCGCCCGCCACGTCGAGGGGGTGGCGTTGCTTTACGCCGACAACCTCACCGACAGCATGGCCAAGGCGATCCACGAAACCGAGCGCCGCCGCGCCATTCAGCAGGCCTACAACATCGCCAATGGGATCACGCCGACGCCAGCGGGCAAGCGGGCCGGCAACTCGATCCTGGCGTTTCTGGAGGTGTCACGCCGGCTCAACGACGACCAGCTCGAAGCAGCGGTCGAGCAGGCGGTGCACCACGACGTGCCGCTCGATGCCCTGCCCGAGCTGATTCAGCAGCTCGAAGACAAGATGAAGGCCGCCGCCAAGAACCTGGAGTTCGAGGAGGCAGCCAATCTGCGCGACCGCATCAAGACCCTGCGCCAGCAGCTGGTGGGCAAGGCCTGACAACCAAGTCTGCTCAGGCGAGCAGCGGGTCCATCGTGAAACTGAGGATTTCGCGCACGTCAGTGGCTTTGCCGATCGACGCCCAGTTCCCTGCTTCTGCTCTGGTGGTCGAGTTGGCCATCATCGCGTTGATGCCCCGCAGACTCACTGTGAGTCGGCCATTGGCCGCCACATCCATCACTGCGTAGTTGTTGGTGTCCGGTGACCAGAAATCGATCGGCAGCGGATTCGCTGGATTGCTGACGTGACCGCCGATGGCTTCGCGGCGGAACGACACAAACCCAGGCGTGGCGCTGCTCAGACCCACGGGGTCATAGCCGGCTGTCGCCAGTGTGTTGTTCCAGGTTGCCGATGCGGTGACGATGTCGGCCGCGGTTTTTTTTCTTTGTTCCAGGCGTCAGATCGAGTGGCGGATAACGGACTGGACACCACCGAGATCGCGCCAGGAACCTTGCGATGCAGGGAGGCATTGGTCAGGTCGTCGGGCTTGGTGACTGTCGGTACATAGGTCAACTCGTTGATGCGCGCCTCGTGGTCATCGGTGGCAATGAAGACCACATTTTTGATGCCGTTGTCAGCGATGAATTTGAGCAGGTCGTTGCGCTCAAAGCGGTAGTTGCCCCACCAGCTCTTGGCATCAACCCAGTCTTCCCCTTTGGTAAAATTGCCGTCTTGACCGGGCCTTCCGGTGATGTCATTCGGGCTGGAAAGAGACACGAATTTCCAGGTCGTGCCTTTGTTCTGTGCGTCGATCAGCGTCTGCTTCAGCCAGGCCAGCTGGGTT
The DNA here is from genome assembly GCA_016882345.1 of Cyanobacteria bacterium K_DeepCast_35m_m2_023. The sequence continues at coordinate 10,071 of VGQR01000027.1, read as the reverse complement.
GTGCCCAGCATGGTGCGCTGTTCGGCCCCTGGTGCCAAGTCGATCTCTGGACCGGTGACGTCGTTCTCATTGTTATTGGCTACTGCGGTGATCTTGGCGTCGCGGTAGCTGCGCGTGTCGACGTTGATGAACAGGGCATGCTTGCCCCATTGCTGAGCGTTGTAAAGCTTGCGGCTGCCGTGGCTGCGTGGATCGTTTGGTGCGTTGACACTGCCGAGATCCCGCAGCGGCATGGATGTGATCCAAGCGTTGAGGATGGCCTTGTGCTCTGGGCTCTGGTTCAGATAGGAGCCACTTTGGTTGAAGACCACGTTGGCGGCGCTCAGATCGGCCCCTTCCCGGAATCCTCTGCCCAAGGCCTGCACAACCGTTCGTGGTGCACCCCCTGTTTCCAGGGCCATGTCCATCATCTCGTGATTGTCATAGGCGGCCACGACCCCCTGGCTGCGGTACAAAGGCGCCAGGTTGCCGATGGCAGGGTTCTGGATGTCCCTGTACTTGCCGTGCATGGCGGCCACCGCGGCGGCAATCAGTGACTGGTTGGTGCTCAGGGGTGCCTTGGGATCGAAGGGCGGGACCGCATCGGGACTGTTGAGGGCGCCACGGGGATCGGTTGCGGCCCGTTTGTAGTCGTCTTCGTAGGCGGCATCACCCAGCATCACAAAGAAATCCAGCTTCTGGTTGGCGATGTCGGCGACGCTGTTGATGGGGGCGTAGTCCCCTGCAGCGCAGCCGCTGAAGCCAAAGCGCACGCCGGTGAGGGCATCGATCGCTGGAGCGGTCTTGATCGATCCCGGCTCGGATTTGACACCCGTGCTGGTGCTGAACTTGTAGGTGTAGGCGGTGCCGGGCTTCAGGCCGGCGACCAATTGCTTGATCGTGTTGTCGGCCGCGGGGTCGCTCTGGACTGGCACGACAGTGCGATGTCCCCTCTTCAGACCAAAGACCGCATCTCCTTAGACCAGTTGTCCTGTGACCGGGGCGCTGCTGCGGGCCCAGAACACCGCCGAATTCGACGTTGCCGAGCCGGCGCTGACGGCTTGAAAGCCAGCCATTGGGATTGTCAATCCAGTTGATCCCCTCTATGTATGGGGGTTGCCTTGCCAAGACCATCACCCAGGTGGGTGTGGCTTCGCTCAGGCCGGTGCCTCGCTGCCTTCGGCCTTGTGGGTGATCGCGCCGCCCAGGCCAAAGGCTGCATGCACCACCTGCAGGGCGTTGACGCCGTCGCTTTCGGCGATCGCGCAGCTGGTGCGAATTTCGCTGGTGGCGATCAGCTCGATGTTGATGCCGGCATCCGCCAGTGAGCGGAACATGCGGGCTGCGGTGCCCGGGGTGCAGGGCATGCCGGCGCCCACAGCGCTCACCCGGGCAATGGCAGGGCCTTCTTCAAAGTGGGCCCCGGGCCACTGCAGCAGCAGCGGTTGCAGGGCCTGCTGGGCGCGGGCCAGATCGTCGCGTTTGAGCGTGAAGCTCATGTCGCGGCTCAAGCTGTCGGCGCTGCCATGGGTGCGTTCGGATTGCACGATCGCGTCGAGGCTGATGCCGGCGTCGGCCAGGGTGCGGCACACCGCAGCGGCGGTGCCGGGGCGGTCGGGCACCCGCCGCACGGCCACCTGGGCCTGCCCCAGGTCCAGGGCGACGCCACGCACGGCGGGATCTCCCAGGTGGCAGGGTTCGGGGTTGTGGCGCAGCTGCAGGTCGCCCAGCTCGAAGGCTTCTGCGGCGGCGCGCAGGGCCTTGGCGCCTTGGTGCCCGGCCACCAGGCAGCTGACCTTGACCTCGCTGGTGGCGATCAGGCGCAGGTTGATGCCGACGCGGGCCAGGGTGTCAAACAGCCGCGCCGCCACCCCTGGGCGACCCATGATGCCGGCGCCGGAGATGCTGAGCTTGGCCATGCCGGTCTCGCTGCTGACGCGGGCGCCGCTGCTGTTGCTGTCGCTGGCCAGGGCGGCGCCCAGCTCGAGCAGCACCTCGCGGCAGATCAGTTCGGCACGGTCCCGTTCGTTGGCGGCCAGGGTGAAGGCGATGTCGTTGGAACTGCCCTCGTGGGTGGCCTGCACGATCAGATCGACGTTGATGCCCGCCGTGCCGAGAGCCTCAAACAAGCGCGCCGCCACACCGGGCTGGTCGGGCACATGCGACAGCGACAGCACGGCCTGATCCTGGTCCAGTTCGGCGCCGTCGACCGGTTTGCCCAGTTCCAGGCCGCTGCGCCCGATGGGCCTGGCGGTCCCGCTGGTGAGGCGGGTGCCGGGTGCATCGCTCCAGCTCGAGCGCACGATCAGCGGGACGCCGTAGTTGCGTGCGATCTCGACGGCGCGGGGGTGCAGCACGGCAGCGCCCAGGCTGGCGAGCTCGAGCATTTCGTCGCAGCTCACCTGGTCCATGAGCTGGGCATCGGCCACCTTGCGCGGGTCGGTGGTCAGCACCCCGGGCACATCGGTGTAGATCTCGCAGGCCGCCGCACCGAGGGCGGCAGCCAGCGCCACCGCCGAGGTGTCCGAGCCGCCGCGCCCCAGGGTGGTGATTTCGGGGATGCCGCCACTGCCGGTGCTCCCCCCACCGCTGGTGCCCTGGAAGCCGGCGACCACAACCACTTGCCCTGCATCGAGCAATTTGCGCAGGCGTTCGCTGCGCACCTCGAGGATGCGGGCCCGCCCGTGGGCCGATTCGGTGATGATGCCGGCCTGGGTGCCGGTCATTGACACGGCCGGCACGCCCTGGGCGTGCAGGGCCATCGACAGCAGGGCGATGGAGACCTGCTCGCCGGTGGCCAGCAGCATGTCCATCTCCCGTTGCGGCGGGTTGCTGCTGATGGCCCGCGCCAGACCGGTGAGCTCGTCGGTGGTGTGGCCCATGGCCGACACCACCACCACCAGCTCGTGGCCCTCGTCGCGGCAGGCCGCAATGCGCGCGGCCACCGCCTGGATGCGCTCGACATCGGCCACCGAGGTGCCACCGAATTTCTGTACCAGCAGGGCCATGGCGGTCGGTGCGGCGCGGCGGCAGCGGATCGATCAGAGGGGTCGATTATCCGTGAGGGCAGGCCCCGCGGTCGTGGCGGTTGGGTTCAGGGGGGTGCTTGTTCGCACGCGTCACTTCAAGACGTTGTCCATCTGTACATCGACTTGCATGGGCCCCCCGACTTGCATGGGTCCCCCGAGTTGCATGGGACCCCGCAAACACGGCCAGCCCAACCCGTTGAATTCGCCAAATCCAGACCCGTTCCCGCTGCAGCGCAACCATGGCTGTTGGCTGTGTGCCAGCAGCCAGACGGCATCGCGCCCGTGCTGGTGAACCGCTGAGCCGCCTTACAGCCCCGCGCTGGGGCGGCTGCTGCCCACCAGAAAACCGTCGCAGAAGGCGTCGCGCGCATCGGTGCCCCGTTTGAGGCTGGCTTCCACATCGAGCAGCTGACTGAGCAGGTTCAGCAGCAGCTCGGGCGTTTTGCCGCGAATCTGCTTGCGCATCACGAAGATGCGCTTGGGATTGCCGATGCCGGCCGCCTTGGCAATCACGGCCGGATCGCGCTCGCCCGCGCGCTCGAGCAGGGCCACCCAGAGCCAGCCGCGGATCTGACTGCTGAGCGAGGCCACCAGGCGCAGCGCCGGTTCGTTGGCCTCCAGCAGGGCGTCCAGCAGGGCGAGGGCTTCGGCCGGATTGCCCGCCAGCAGGGCATCGCCCACCGCCAGGGCGCTGATGCTGCGTCCCCCAACCAGGGCGGCAACGGCCTCGCGGCTGATCGACGCAGGGCCGCCGCCGCCCGATTGTGACGCTGCGAACAGGCTCAGCTTGTCCAGTTCGCTGGCCAGCCGCGCACTGTCGCTGCCGATCGCTTCGGCCAGCAGTTCGGCAGCGCCTGGTTCGAGCACGTGCCCCAGCTCGCGGGCGCTGCGGGTCACCAGCTCCACCTGGCCGGCCCCATCCCAGATGGCCGGCAGGGCAAAGCTCTGCTCGTGGGCCTTGCCGGCCTTGATCTGTTGCTGCAGCGCCTTGGTGGTGCGCAGGCGTGCATCGGGTTTGGCACTGTTGACCAGCAGCAGCTGGCAGGCCGGATTGACCAACGCCAGGCTGGCTTCGAACTGGCTTGCCAGATCGGCCGGGCATTGGTTGCAGAAGGGACTGCGCTGCAGCACCACCACCCGGGCGCCGCTGCCGAAGGGTGGCGTGCGCGATTCGTCGAGGGCCTGGGCCGCCTGGCTGGCCTCGTTGCCATCGAGGCGGCTCAGGTTGAGCGCCTGCCAGGCAGGGTCGATCTGCTGCTCGATCAGGGTCTCGACGGCACGGTTGCGCGCCGCTTCGTCGTCGCCCCAGAGCAGGTGGATGGGCATGATTCAGCGCAGCGAGAGGGGCCCAGGGTGGAACTCGACCATCCAATTTTCACGGCCAGCATCGCGCTGATTCGTCAGCAGCTCGAGGCCGCCGCCGCCGCCGATGCCGCGCTGGCGGCGCGGCTCGCTGGGTTGGGCCCGTTGGAGCGGGACGTGCTCGAGCGCTGCATTCACAGCAGCGGAGACCTCAGCCTGGCGCCAGATCTGGTGTTTGCCCCCAGCCCCGGGGCCTGCCAGCAAGGCCTGGCGGCGCTGTTGGCTGGGGCGCCGATCCTGTGCGACACGGCGATGGCGGCGGCGGCGGTGGCCCCGATGGCGCGCCGCACCTTGGGCAACCGGGTGGTGGGCCTGCTCGAGTGGGCCCCCGCGCAGGCCCCGGCCGGCGACACCCGCAGTGCCGCGGCCGTCGCGGCGGCCTGGGCTGCCCTCACCAACGACTCAAACGAGCCGCTGCGGGCGCCTGTGGTGTTGATCGGCAGTGCCCCCACCGCCCTCGAGCGCCTGCTGGCTGTGGTGGCCGCCGGCGCTGTGGCACCGGCGTTGGTGATCGGCATGCCCGTGGGCTTCATCGGCGTGGCCGAGAGCAAACGCCAGTTGGCGGCCTCGGGTCTGCCCCAGATCCGCCTCGAGGGCTCGCGCGGCGGAGCCGGGTTGGTGGCCGCCGCCTGCAATGCGCTGCTGCGCGCCGCGCTGCTGCCGCCGCTGTCGCCTTAAGCCGCCGCAGGTTCGTGGGTCTCCAGGGGTGCGCTGGCGGCTCCGAGTTCAACGCTGATGTGGCTGTTGGCCTCGATCCGTCCCAGTACCTGGCGCGCCCGCAGCACCACCGTGGCCGGCACCCCGGCCAGCCGCGCCGCCTCGATGCCGTAGCTGCGGCTGGCGCCGCCGGGGGCCACCTTGTGCAGAAACACCAGGGCGTCGCCGGTTTCTTCGACCAGCACCTGGGCATTGGCCACGTTGGGCAGCAGCGCGGCCAGCTCGTTGAGCTCGTGGTAATGGGTGGCGAAGATGCTGCGGGCGCCGATGCCGTGGTCGCCACCGGCGGGTCCGCCGGCCAAGTGCTCGGCCACCGCCCAGGCGATCGCCAGGCCGTCAAAGGTGGCGGTGCCGCGGCCGATCTCATCGAGCAGCACCAGCGAGCGGCTGGTGGCGTGGTGCAGGATGTTGGCCGTCTCGGCCATTTCCACCATGAAGGTGGACTGACCGGTGGCCAGATCGTCGCCAGCGCCCACCCTGGTAAACAGGCGATCGGCGATGCCCAGCCGCGCCGATCGGGCGGGGATCCAGCTGCCGATCTGGGCCATCAGCTGGATCAGGCCGATCTGGCGCAGATAGCAGCTCTTGCCGCTGGCATTGGGACCGGTGAGGATCACCAAGTCGGGATGTGGGCTGCTGCCCAGCGCCACGCTGTTGGGGGTAAAGGGCTCCTCCACAAGCAGCTGCTCGACCACCGGGTGGCGCCCGTCCTCGATCGCCAGCAGGCGTGCGTCGGGGCCGGCGGGGTCGGTGATCTCGGGGGCGCAGTAGCCGCCGGTGGCGGCTGTCTCCGCCAGGCTGGCGAGGGCATCGAGCTCGGCCACCAGCCGGGCCGCCGTGCGCACCGGCGCCGCCTGCTGCCCCACCTGGGCCCGCAGCGCGCAGAACAGCTCGTATTCGCGCTGGGCGGTACGGGCCTTGAGCTGCAGGATCTGGCCTTCGCGCTGCTTGAGCGCCGGCGTCACAAAGCGCTCCTCGTTGGCCAGGGTCTGGCGGCGGATCCAGTGCTCGGGCACGGCCGCGGCCTTGGCGCGGCTGACCGCCAGGAAGTAGCCGAAGGTGCGGTGGTATTGCAGCTTCAGGGTGCTGATGCCGCTGGCGCGGCGCTCGGTCGCCTCCTGCTCGGCCAACCAGCTGTCCTGGTCGTCGAGCTGGTTGCGCAGATCATCGAGCAGGGGGTCGACGCCGTCGTGAATCAGGCCGCCTTCGCTCAACGACAGCGGCGGGTTTTCGAGCAGCTGGTGGCGCAGCTCGGCGGCCAGCGCGTCGAGTTCGGGCCAGGGGCGGGCCAGGGCCTGCAGGGGGGCGCTGCTGCTGGCCTGCAGCACGGCGGCCAGCTGGGGCAGGCGCTCGAGGCCCTCGGCCAGGGCCACCAGGTCGCGGGCCGAGGCGGTGCCGGCGCCGCAGCGCCCGGCCAGGCGCTCCAGATCGCCCATGGCCCGCAGCAGCCGCCGGACGGCCAGCCGCAGCGCCCGCTGGGCCACCAGTTCGCTGACCGCGTCCTGGCGTCGCAGGATGGCCGCCCGCTCCACCAGGGGGGCCTCGATCCAGCGCCGCAGGCAGCGCCCGCCCATGGCGGTGTGGGTGCTGTCGAGCGCCCACAGCAGCGAGCCGTGGTGGCCGCCCCCCAGTTGGGTGCGGGTCAGCTCGAGGTTGCGGCGGGTCGCCGCATCAAGCACCAGCGCATCACCCGCATGCCAGGTGGTGGGCAGATCCAGCGGGATCTGGCCCTCGCTGCTGGTGCCGTCGAGATAGGCCACCAGACCGCCGGCCGCCCGCAGCGCCAGGGGCATCTCGCCCAGGCCCAGGCCCGCCAGGTTGGCCAGGCCAAAGCGCGCCTTCAGGGTCGCGGTCGCCTCGGCCAGGGTGAACGGGGTGCGCGGTTGGGGCGTCTGAAGAATCTCGCCTGGACACCAGGGGTGGTGGTCAGCCTCGGCTTGGACACCAGGGGTTGTGGTGACCGGCCTGGAGTCCGGGGCTGTCGCGTCGTCGGCCTCGGCCCCTGGCATCAGCAGTTCGGCCGCTTCGAGCTGCAGCAGCTCCTGGTGCAGCTCGGCGCTGCCGCCGCGTTGACTGGCCCGGAATTCACCGGTGCTCACATCGGCCACCGCCAGGCCCCAATGCTGCCCGTCGCGCACCACCGCCGCCAGCCAGTTGTTGCGGCGTGAGCTGAGCATGCCCTCGTCGATCACGGTGCCGGGGGTCAGCACCCGCGTGATCTCGCGGCGCAGCAGTTCACCCTTGGCGGGGCTGCGGGCGCTCCGGGTGGCGGCCTCCTCGACCTGGTCGCACAGGGCGACGCTGTGGCCGCGGCGGACCAGGTCGCCGCAATAGCGCTCGGCGGCGTGATGGGGGATGCCGGCCATCGGCACCCGCCCGATCGCCTTGCCCCCCTCCTTGCCGGTGAGGGTGAGCTCGAGCAGCCGCGACACCGTGATCGCGTCTTCGAAGAAACATTCGAAGAAGTCGCCCAGCCGGTACAGCAGCAGTCGCTCGGGGTGGGCGCGCTTGAGCTCGACGTAATGGCGCAGCATCGGCGTTAGCTGCGCCGGCTCCACCAGGCTGTGGTGGTGCCAGGGGGGCAGGTCGTCGCTGCCGCTGCCGCTGCCGCTGCCGCTGCTGCTGTCTGTCGGCGCGCTGGTTACTGCACTTGGGCTTGAGCGCGACTTGGGTTGGCGGGGGCGGGCCGCCGCCTGCCGGCCGCCGCTGGGCTGGTGTTCAGGCGCTGCGGCGGGTTGGTCAACATCCAGCCCCAGGGCGGCCACCAGTGAGAGCTGCGTGTCTGCGGCAGAGCTGGCCTGGGCTTGGCGCGGCTGTGCTGGGCTCACCTTTGCGCTGGTCACCAGGCTTCCCTGTGGAGCGAGCACTGTAGGAGCTTCAATCCGCTGTGCCCACTATGGGTAGTAGGGCCCCCGTCCAAGGCCACCAGGGGTGGAGGCGTGGCGCGGTTCTCCCCACAACATGTAAAGCGCGCCCCAAGCCGCATGGGCCTGCGTGTGAGAATCCGTCCCACTGGGAGCTGACCAGGTCTGTCCAGCCCCGCATCGCTGAGCCATGCAGTTCCTCAACACCCTCACCGTTCTGGCCCTGGTGGTGATGTCATTCGCCCTCATCGTGGCCGTGCCGGTGCTGTACGCCAGCAGCGAAGACAGCGGTCGCTCCAATCGCCTCATCCTGCTGGGAGGCCTGGTCTGGGTCGGCCTGGTGCTGCTCAACTGGGGCGTGAGCTTCTTCGTCGTCTAAACAACGGCTGGAGATAAAAACGGCTGGGAGCCCAAAGGTCCTTGCGTTGTGTTGGTTCAGACAACTGGACCGAGGCTGCTCCCTTCAGCCCTTTGCGTAGGCTGAGCTCAGCTTGCCGATGTCGTTGTGGGTGTTTTTGAGGGGCGTTTCACCGATGTCGCCACCTTGCGCATCGCCGTGGTGGTGGCCCGATTCAACGACCTCGTTACCGGCAAGCTGCTGAGCGGTTGTCTCGATTGCCTGGGCCGTCACGGCATCGATGTCAGTGACGCCAGCAACCAACTGGATGTGGCCTGGGTGCCGGGCAGTTTTGAAATTCCACTCGTAGCCCAGCGTCTGGCAGCCAGCGGTCACTACCAGGTGGTGATCACCCTGGGTGCGGTGATCCGCGGCGACACGCCCCACTTTGATGTGGTGGTGGCCGAGGTCAGCAAAGGTGTGGCGGCGGTCAGCCGCGACACCGGCGTGCCGGTGATCTTTGGCGTGCTCACCACCGACACGCTGCAGCAGGCCCTCGAACGGGCGGGCATCAAGAGCAACCTGGGATGGAGCTACGGCCTGCAGGCGCTTGAGATGGGCAGCCTGATGGCCACCCTCCCTGCCGCAGGGCTGCCCGCGGCCCATTGATGCAATCGCGGATTGACGGGCATTGAAGTGTTTCAAGTGCTTGAAATGGTTCAAAAGGTTCTAATGGTTTGAGTGGTTTTACTGGTTTTGCTGGCTTTACTGGTTTGAATGGTTTGAGTGGTTGAAGCGGTTTGAATGGTTTAAGTGGTTTAGGTGGTTTAAGTGGTCTGAATGTTTTCAATGATTTGAACGAATTGCTCGTGAATTGATCGCTATCGAGTCAATCGCTCCGGTTCGCCTCGGGTCGCTTCGGATCGTTGCGCTTCGCTTCGTTTCGGTTGGTTGTGTTGGTTGGCTGTCCGCAGGTTCTGCACGCGGTTGATCCCTTCATCGCTTGAGCCTGCCCGGGGCCTTGGCGGCGGGGGATGTTCTGACCGTCACCTTCAAGACGTTGTACATCTGTACAACGTCTTGAAGCGAGCCCCGCAGCACTTGGCAGCGGACCTCAACGCAGCCGGTCCCAACGCAGGAGACAGCAACGCAGCTGGTCCCAACACAGAGCTTGGATCGCAGCACCGCCACGCTCGGCGGGCCGATCAATTGGCTGTTGACTGACTGGCCGTTCAGTTGTGGGAACCCTTGCCGGGTGGTTCAGCGACAACAACGGCATGGGTGGTCAGACGGTGATGACAGCGGCGGAGGCGCGGCAACAGTTTGCGGCGTTGCTTGATCGGGTTGTGGCGGGTGAGACGGTGCTGATCAGCCGCCGCGGCAAGCCGGTGGTGCGGCTCAGCGCGCTGGCGCCCCCTGCCCAGACCCAGGCCCAGGCAGCTCTCTGGCTGCAGCGGTTGCGGGCTTGGCATGGACGGCCTTAACCCCTGGATGCGGATGGGGCGCCACGGCCGCCTGCTGGACGCCAGTGTGCTCGAGGCGCTGCTGTGTCCCGGCGGGGTGCACAGCGACGCCGCCTTGCTCTGGCTGCAACAGGTGCGCGATGCGCCCCTGGCGGTTTCGGGCGCCAGTGTGCTGCAGCTCGAGGCGCGGTTGCGCAGCCGCGGCGATGACTCGGTCTGGGGGCTGCTGGACGCCTTTTTGGGGCCTCCTGAATAAGGTCAGACCAGTTGCGCCGCAATGGATATGACCAGTTTCTGGAGGTAAAATGTACGCAAATGGG
>VGQR01000026.1 GCA_016882345.1 Cyanobacteria bacterium K_DeepCast_35m_m2_023 | reverse complement strand
CATCTACTACGACTTCGGGATGATGGGGCAGCTCTCGAGCCGGCTGCGCTCGCGGCTGGGGCGCATGGTGACGGCGGCGGCCAGCCGTGATGCCGGCGCCCTGGTCGTGGAGCTGCAGGCTGCCGGCGTCATCGCCGCCGGGATCGATCCCGGCCCGGTGCGGCGGCTGGTGCGAGTGATGTTGACCGAGGCGCTGACCCCGCCCTTCTCGGCCGATGTGCTGGGCAAGCTGTCGGGTGATCTCTATGACCTGGTCTATGGCCAGCCGTTTCGGCTGCCGCCAGAACTGATCTTCGTGATGCGGGCCCTCTCCACCTTCGAGGGGGTCGGCCGCAGTCTTGATCCCGGCTTTAGCCTGGTCTCGATCGCCAAGCCCTATCTGCTTCCCCTCATGAGTCAAAGCGGCGGCGGTGATCTGTTCAACGAGCTGTCCCGCCAGGCGGCCGACCTGGGCACCCGCGCCCTCGGCATTCCGCGGCGCCTCGAAGAGAGCCTGGCCCGCATCGAGCAGGGCGACCTGCAGGTGCAGATCCGTGCCGGCGAAACCGACCGTCTGCTGCGCAGACTGGCCCTGAGCCAACAGCTGGCTGGGCAGTCGGTGCTGCTGGGTGCCCTGGCCGTTGCGGCTGCTCTGCTCGCCGCCAGCGCCCGGCCGGCGCTCACGGCCGTGCCCGTGGTTCTGGGTTTGCCGGTCTCGATCAGCTGGCTCAAATTGCAGGCCCGCTTGCGCCGCGATGGACGCTTGGAAAAACTGCAAGGCAGTGTGTAAGTAATGCCTGTGTTGATGAACGTCGCCCCCGATCTGCTGACCCAGATCACCGATCCGGTGCAGTTGGTTTCGTTGCTGGGGGCTGTGATGCAATTGGCCGCCTATGCGCTGATGCAGCTCGGACGTCTACCCAGTCAGAGCTATCCCTACCAGCTCGCCAACGTGATTGGCTCGTTCATGATGACGGTCGTCGCCACCCTCAACCACGAGTACGGCTTCATCCTGATGGAAGCGATCTGGTTCTTGACCTCGGCCTACGGCCTGGTCAAGCTGTTGCGCTCCCAGCCCAAGGCCACCCCAGCTGCCTGAAACCCAGGAGCTTGGCGCCTTGACTCCCTAGTTTCGATTGCTGCTTGCTGCTGGGGCCACGGCAGTGCTGGCCCTGCTGCAATGGCCGCTGGCCGCCTCGGCCTGTGCCCTGGCCACCATGGTTCAGGCCTGGTTGCTGGTGGGCGACGACATCCTTGCGGCGCTGCGCCGCAGCCTGACGGCATTGCGCTTGCCGCGTTGGCTGGTGGTGCTGCTGTTTGGGTTGGCTCTGGTGGTGTTGCTCGCGAGCAGCAGCCTGGGGCATGGCTGGGCTGCGACAACGCTGCAGCTGCTGCGCAACCAGCAGACCCTGATCAGCGATTGTCCCAGATCGCGATCGCCTTGCTGGCCCTGGTGGTCACCCTGCGCCAGTTTTCGATTGAGCGCGTGATCATCAAGGAGCTGAACCTGATCACCATGGCTCAGCTCGTCGACAATTTCATCCAGGGCGTCTCCGAGATGATCAGCGATGGAGACGGCTTCCTCGAAGATTGGCCACTCGAGCGCATGTTGGCCGAGGGGCGCCTGGCGGCCATGTTCGGTGCCGTTGATGCCACGGCGCGGGCCCGGGTGCTGCGCTTTCTGTCGCACGCCAACCTGTTGGCGCCGCTGCAGCGCGATCAGCGGGTCGGGCGCCCCATGCTCGATGGTCAGGGCCTCTATGTGATCGACCGGCTCAATGGCATTCCTGTCGTGCAGTTGCGCCAGGTGTTGGTCGGGGCTGATCTGGCCCAGACCGATCTGGCCGGCGTCGATTTCAATGGCGCTGACCTGTCTGGAGCCGATCTACGCGGGGCCAATCTGCGCGGGGCCAATCTGGCCTGCGCCAATTTGACCGGCGCCAACCTCGAGGGGGCCGACCTCGATGGCGTGATCTTCTACTGGGGTTCGGGTGATGCGGTCTCCCCAGCCGAGCCAGTACAGCCGATCGATCTTGAGCACGGCCGGGCAACGGGAGCGATCTTGTATCGCACCCGCTTGGGCGCCATCAAAAATGTCAGCCCACAGAACCGGGCCTACATCAACCGCTGGAGCAGCGGCGACTTTCAGACCGCCTTGCCGCGGGGGCCGCGGTCCTCGGCGCCGGCATAGATCGCCTGGCTGCCCAGCTCGTCTTCGATGCGCAGCAGTTGGTTGTACTTGGCCACACGCTCGCTGCGGCTCAGCGAGCCGGTTTTGATCTGGCCGGCACGGGTGGCCACCGCCAGGTCGGCGATGGTGGTGTCCTCGGTTTCGCCGCTGCGGTGGCTGATCACGCTGGTGTAGCCGGCGCGGCCCGCCAGGTCGATCGCCTGCAGGGTCTCGGTGAGTGAGCCGATCTGGTTGACCTTGATCAGAATCGAGTTGGCCACCCCCAGCTCGATGCCGCGCTGCAGGCGGCTGCTGTTGGTGACGAACAGGTCGTCGCCCACCAGCTGCACGGTGGCGCCCAGGCGCTCCGTCAGCAGCTTCCAGCCGTCCCAGTCGTCTTCGGCGACACCGTCTTCGATCGAGACGATCGGGTAGCGGCTGACCAGCTTGGCCAGCTCCTCGACCATCTCGGCGCTGCTGTAGCTGCCGCCGCCAAAGGCGTAGCGCCCGTCTTTGTAGAACTCGGTGCTGGCCACATCGAGGGCCAGCGAGATCTGATCGCCCGGGCGATAGCCGGCCTTTTCGATGGCCTGCACCAGGATGTCGCCGGCGGCGGCGTTGCCCAGGTCGGGGGCGAAGCCGCCCTCATCGCCCACGGCCGTGCTCATGCCGCGCTCGTTCAGCAGGCCCTTGAGGGTGTGGAACACCTCGGCACCCATGCGCAGGGCTTCCTTGAAGCTGTCGGCGCCGTGGGGCACCACCATGAACTCCTGGAAATCGAGGCTGTTGGCGGCGTGGGCGCCACCGTTGATGACGTTCATCAGCGGCACCGGCAGCAGGGTGGCCATCGGGCCGCCCAGGTAGCGGTACAGCGGCAGGCCGACGCCATTGGCCGCGGCACGGGCGGTGGCCAGGCTCACGGCCAAGATCGCATTGGCCCCCAGGGCGCTCTTGTTGTCCGAGCCATCGAGTTCGGCCATGGCGGCGTCGACGGCGCCCTGGTCGAGGGCGCTGAGGCCGCACAGGGCCGGGGCGATCTTCTCTTCGACATTGCTGACGGCCTGGGCGACGCCCTTGCCGAAGTAGCGGCTGCCGCCATCGCGCAGCTCGTGGGCCTCGTGGGCGCCGGTGCTGGCGCCGCTGGGCACGATCGCCCGGCCGCTGGCCCCGCCTTCGAGCAGCACTTCGGCCTCAATCGTGGGCGTGCCCCGCGAGTCGAGCACCTCGCGCGCCACCACGGTGTCGATCACGAGGTCGAGGGAATCGATCACGGGCCCGCAAATCCAAAGGAAAGATGAAGGGATCCTATGGGTCGCCCCCGCACCTTTCTTTGTCGCAACCGCCACCATCGAAGGCCTCGCCAGAATGGCGGGGTTGCAACAGCGGTTGATGCGCCTTCTCCACGTGATGCTGCGGGTCGGTGACCTGGAGCGGTCGATCGCCTTTTACACCGAGGTGCTGGGCATGGGCCTGCTGCGCCGCAAGGACTATCCCGAGGGCCGCTTCACCCTGGCCTTCCTGGGCTATGGGCCCGAGAGCGACACCACGGTGCTCGAGTTGACCCACAACTGGGACACCGCCAGCTACGACCTGGGCGCCGGTTACGGCCACATTGCCCTGGGGGTCGATGACATCTACGCGGCCTGCGGTGCGATCGCCGCGCGCGGCGGTCGGGTGGTGCGGCAACCGGGACCGATGCAGCACGGCAACACGGTGATCGCGTTCATCGAGGATCCCGACGGTTACAAGGTCGAGCTGATCCAGCAGTCGTCGCGGCAGCAGGCCGCCTGACGCCCATGACCCGCGCCCCTGTCACGGCTCCGTCGTTGACCAGTGATCCCGTGCGTTTCAGCGATGACGCCTGGGATCTGCTGCTCGCCAGCCAGGACCAGGCCCGCCGTTGGCGCCACGGGGCGATGGATGTGGAGCATCTGCTCCAGGCCCTGCTGCTCGATCCACGCTTCGCCCGTTGGAGCGACACCCTCGGCTCCAGCCGCGACGCCCTGCTCGACCGGGTCGAGGCGTTCTGTGCCGACCAGCCGACGGTCAGCGGCGATGACCTGTTCATCGGTGATGCGCTCGAGGAGCTGCTCGAGCAGGCCGATGCCCAGCGCGCCCGCCAGGGGGCGGCTCTGCTGGAGGTCGCTCACCTGCTGCTGGCCCTGCCCGCCGAGCCCCGCATCGGTGCCGCCCTGCTGGCCCCGCAGCGCGACACCGCGATCAGCGCTGCGCCGGTCGAGGCGGCCGAGCCCAGCGCGCTCGAGCGCTATGGGCGCGATCTGACGGCGGCGGCCCGCGCTGGTGGGCTCGATCCGGTGATCGGTCGCGACAGCGAGATCCGCCGCCTGATCCAGGTGCTGTCGCGCCGCAGCAAGAACAATCCGGTCTTGATCGGCGAGCCCGGGGTCGGCAAGACCGCCGTGGCCGAGTTGCTGGCCCAGCGCATCGCCACAGGCGAGGTGCCCGAGTCGCTGCAGGGGTTGCGGCTCGTGGCCCTCGATCTGGGGGCCCTGATTGCCGGGGCCAAGTTCCGCGGCCAGTTCGAAGAGCGCCTGCGCAGCGTGCTCAATGAAGTGCGCCAGGACCCCATGGGTGTGGTGCTGTTCATCGATGAGCTGCACACCGTGGTGTCCAGCGACCGCAGCAACGCTGACGCCGGCAGCATCCTCAAGCCCGCGCTGGCCCGCGGCGATCTGCGCTGCATCGGTGCCACCACGCCCGAGGACTACCGCCGCAGCATCGAAAAAGACCCGGCCCTCGAGCGCCGTTTTCAGCAGGTGCTGATCCGCGAGCCCGGCATCGACACCAGCATCGAGATCCTGCGTGGGCTCAAGGAGCGCTACGAGCTGCACCACGGCGTCACGATCACCGATGGGGCGCTGGTGGCGGCGTCACGGCTGGCCTCGCGTTACATCAGCGACCGTTGCCTCCCCGACTCGGCCATCGACCTGGTCGATGAGGCGGCCGCCCAGCTGCGGATGGAGGCCACCTCCAAGCCTCAGGTGGTCGAGCAGGCCGAGGTCGAGCTGCGCCGCGTCGAGCTTGCCCTGTTGGCCGCCGAAACATCACCCGAAGCTGAGCGGGTGCAGCTGCAACAGCAGCGCCGTCAGGCCAGCGAACGGTTGGGGGCCCTGCACGACCGTTGGCACCAGGAGCGCGACCGGTTGGGCGAGTGGCGCGACCTGTTGCAGCAGGACGAGCAGCTGCGCCAGGCGATCGCCGAAGCCGAGCGCGATGGCCATTACGAAGATGCGGCCCGCCTGCAGCTCGATCAGCTGCAGGATCTGCAGCAGCGGCGCGAAGAGCTGGAGCAGCAACTGTCGGCCGACACCCTGCTGCGCGAGCAGGTCGAGGCCGGCGACATCGCCGATGTGGTGGCCCGCTCCACCGGCATTCCGGTGCAGCGCCTGCTGGCCGGCGAGCGCATCAAGCTGCTCGAGCTGGAGCAGCACCTGGGCGAACGGGTGGTGGGCCAGGCCGAGGCGGTGGCGGCGGTGGCGGCGGCGATCCGCCGCGCCCGGGCCGGCATGCAGTCAGCGCGCCGTCCGGTGGGCTCATTCCTGTTCCTAGGGCCCACCGGCGTCGGCAAGACCGAGCTGGCCAAGGCTCTGGCGGCGTCGTTGTTCGACGAAGAAGAGGCCCTGGTGCGCTTCGACATGAGCGAGTTCATGGAGCGCAACGCCGTGGCGCGGCTCGTGGGGGCGCCCCCGGGTTACGTCGGCTACGAGGAGGGCGGCCAGCTCACCGAAGCGGTGCGTCGACGCCCCTATGCGGTGCTGTTGCTCGACGAGGTCGAGAAGGCCCACCCCGAGGTGTTCAACCTGTTGCTGCAGGTGCTCGACGACGGTCGCCTCACCGACTCCCAGGGGCGCACGGTCGATTTCCGCAACACCGTGGTGATCATGACCAGCAACCTGGCCAGCCAGGCGATCCTCGACCACACCAGGGCCGCGGCTGCCGGTGGCGATGGGGCGACCCTCGGCGCAACCCTGGACGCCGCCGTGGACGCGGCCCTGGCCCGTCAGTTCCGCCCCGAATTTCTCAATCGCATCGACGAGGTGATCCGCTTTCGCCCCCTGGCGGCGGCGGATCTGCAGCGGATCGTGCGGCTGCAGCTGTCTGAGCTGGCGTCGTTGCTGGCGGAACAGCAGCTCCAGCTCGAGGTCGATGACGGGGTCGTCCAGGCCCTGGCCGAGCAGGGCTATGAGCCCGAATATGGCGCCAGGCCGCTGCGGCGGGTGCTGCGGCGGGCCATCGAAAATCCGCTGGCCACTGCCCTGCTCGAGGATCGCTTCACCCAGGCCCGCCGGGTGCGGGTTGAGTCCGCTGGCGATCCAACGGCGCCGCTGGCCTTTGTGGCCTTGCCTTGAGCGAGGCCTCATCAGGTAGGGTTGTGAATTGCCGGTTTGCGCGTACGCGCCGGTGCGCGAGCGCCAGTGGACACCGAGACCCAGCCCGAAACCCTGCCGACTGAGGCCGACGCGTCTCAGTCCCCCCCGTCGCCTGCACCGCAGGACGGCGCTGAGCCCACTGGCTTCATCCCGGCCACGGTGGCCGAGCTGCGCAAGGTGGTCTGGCCCAGCCGCAACCAGCTGTTCAGCGAGTCTGTGGCCGTCATCCTGATGGTGGGTCTCTCGGCTGCGGCCATCGCTGCCGTGGATCGCTTCTACGGCTGGTTGTCCATTCAGGTCTTCCGTTGACGCCGTGGACGCCACTCCTCTGTCGTCGTCATCTTCCTTCCCCTGCTGCCCGTGACCGAGTCCCTGACCGACCTGCCACCCGATCTGCCCCAGCTGGTGGATGACGCCGACGGCGAGCTGCAGTTGACCGAGCTCAACAACACCCCTGAGCTCCCTGCGGCTGAGCTGCTGGCGACCGACTTCGCCGCCGCCGAGCCCTTGCTCGTTGAAGGGTTGGTCCCCGACCCCCTCGCCGACGAGCAGGCTCAGCGCGAGCCCGCCCCGGTGGAGCGTTGGTATGCCGTGCAGGTGGCCTCGAGCTGCGAGAAGAAGGTTAAGGCCACCCTCGAGCAGCGGGCCGTCACCCTGGGCGTCAGCAATCGCATCCTCGAGATCGAGATCCCCCAGACCCCCGGGGTCAAGCTCAAGAAGGACGGCACCCGCCAGTCGATTGAAGAAAAGGTCTTCCCCGGTTATGTGCTGGTGCGCATGGTCCTCGACGAGGACACGATGATGGCGGTGCGCAGCACCCCCAACGTGATCAATTTCGTCGGTGCTGAGGAGCGCCGCGCCACGGGCAAGGCCCGCGGCCACATCAAGCCGCGCCCCCTCAGCCGCCAGGAGGTCGATCGCATCTTCAAGCGGGCTGCTGAGAAGAAGCCCGTGGTCAAGGTGGATCTGGCCGAAGGCGATCAGATCCTCGTCACCGCCGGCCCGTTCAAGGACTTCCAGGGCGAGGTCATTGAAGTCTCGGGCGAACGCAGCAAGCTCAAGGCCCTGCTCTCCATTTTTGGCCGGGAAACTCCGGTGGAACTGGAGTTCTCCCAGATCAGCAAGCAGAGCTGATCCCCCCGGCACGCTGGGCCGTAGGCTCAGCAATCCGAAACAACCCCGCTCCCCATGTCGCGTTTCGGCGCGACTCCCTGTGACCCCTAGACGATGGCCAAGAAAGTCGTTGCCGTGATCAAGCTGGCGCTCAATGCCGGCAAAGCGAACCCCGCGCCCCCCGTGGGCCCTGCCCTCGGCCAGCACGGGGTCAACATCATGGCGTTCTGCAAGGAGTACAACGCCCGCACCCAGGACAAAGCTGGTTTTGTGATTCCGGTGGAGATCTCGGTCTTCGAGGACCGCAGCTTCACCTTCATCCTCAAGACCCCTCCGGCTTCGGTGCTGATCACCAAGGCAGCCGGCATCGACAAGGGTGCCGCCACCTCGGCCAAGGGCGCTGTCGGTGCGATCAGCCGCGCCCAGCTCGAAGAGATCGCCAAAACCAAGCTTCCCGATCTCAACTGCACAAGCGTTGAGTCGGCGATGCGCATCATCGAAGGCACCGCCCGCAACATGGGCGTGGCCGTCAAGGACTGAGCTCGGCGCCGACTTCGGCGCCAGCCTGACCTCGTTCCACTTTTACCTGTTCTGTTTCGGGGGAGATCCCAGCGGTCGCCTGCACCCCACCTCCAACCATGCCCAAACTTTCGAAGCGCTACAGCGCCCTGGCCGCCAAGGTCGACGACCGCACCTATGCCCCGCTCGAGGCGCTCGAGCTGGTCAAGGCCAACGCCACCGCCAAATTTGACGAGACGTTCGAGGCCCACGCCCGCCTCGGCATCGATCCCAAATACACCGACCAGCAGCTGCGCACCACCGTGGCCCTGCCGCACGGCACCGGTCAGACCATCCGAATCGCTGTGATCGCCCGCGGCGAAGCCGTGGCCGCCGCCAAGGCTGCTGGCGCCGATCTGGCCGGCGACGACGAACTGGTCGACACCATCGCCAAGGGCGAGATGGATTTCGATCTGCTGATCGCCACCCCCGACATGATGCCCAAGGTGGCCAAGCTGGGTCGGGTGCTGGGTCCCCGCGGCCTGATGCCCAATCCCAAGGCCGGCACCGTGACCACCGACCTGGCCGGTGCCATCAACGAGTTCAAGGCGGGCAAACTCGAATTCCGGGCTGACCGCAGCGGCATCGTGCACGTGCGCTTCGGCAAGGCCAGCTTCGACGTGGCCAAGCTGCTCGACAACCTCAAGGCGCTGCAGGAGACCATCGATCGCAACAAGCCGAGCGGTGCCAAGGGTCGCTACTGGAAGAGCCTGTACGTGACGTCCACCATGGGCCCTTCGGTCCAGGTCGATGTCACCGCCCTGCAGGACCTCAAGCAGGACGCCTGAGTGCTCTAGGCCGACCGCGTTCAGGCGTTCAGCCAAGTTCTAACGGAACCATCATCCCCGGATCGCTCGCAGCCAAGGCGTCGATCCGGGGTTTGTTGTCTGTTCAGGCTGGCACGTTGAGCCGTCGCTCGAGCTGCTTGAACAGCAGCGACGCGCTGGTGGTCATCACCAGATAGACCAGCGCCACAGCGATGTAGATCTCAAACGCCCGGTAGCTGGTGGCCACCATCAGCTGCCCCTGCCGGAACAGCTCGTCAAAACCGATCACGGCCGCCAGGCTGGTGTCCTTGATCAGGGTGATGAATTCATTGGCCAGCGGCGGCAGCACCCGCCGGATTGCCTGGGGGGCGATCACAAAGCGCATGCGCTCCAGCGGGCTGAAGCCCAGGGCATCGGCGGCTTCCCATTGGCCGCGGTCGATCGATTCGATGCCGCTGCGCAGCACCTCGGCCAGGTAGGCCGCCACATTGAGGCTCAGGGCCGTGATCGCGGCTGGCAATCGATCGATCGTGAAGCCGATATCGAGGCTTTGCAGCAGCGCCGGCAGACCGAAATAGATCAGAAACAGCTGCACCAGCATCGGGGTGCCGCGAAAGAAGTCGATGTAGACCCGGCACAGCCGGTGGGCCCACGGCATCGGGGCCTGCAGCACCATCGCCAGGCCGGTGCCGCCGATCAGGCCGAAGCTGAACGACAGCACGGTCAGCAGCAGGGTGATGCCAGCGCCTTTGAGCATGTTCTGGCCCAGCAGGGTCAGATTCAGGCCGCTCAGCGGTGAAATCTTCTGGTTCAGTGCGGGCGCTTTCGCCGGCAGGGCAGGGGGCTCGCTGCCAAACCAGCGCCCGTAGATGGCGGCGTACTGGCCGTTGTTGACCAGCGTTTGAAGGGCGTTGTTGATCGGGCTCTCGAGCGCCGAATCGGTCGGCAGCGCAATGCCGTAGTACTCGCTCGTGAGGCTGGTGCTGGAGATGCGCAGGCCGGTCAGTTTGGCCTGCTGAATCGCAAACAGCGTCGCCGGAATGTCGTTGATCACTGCATCGGCGTTGCCATTGGCCAGCTCCTGCAGGGCCAGTGGTGTCGAATCAAAGCTGCTGACCTTGGCGCCGGGCACCTTGGCGGCTTCGATGGCGCCGGTGGTGCCGATCTGCACGGCGATGCGCTTGTCCCTGAGGTCGTCGAAACGCTTGATTTCCGGGTCCTTGTCGCGCACCACGATCGCCAGGCCCGCCTTGAAATAGGGGTGCGAAAAATCGACCGCCCGGGCCCGCTCGGCGGTGATCGTGATGGCACTGATCGCTGCATCGATGCTGCGCGACTGCAGGGCCGGAATGATGCCGTCAAACGGCAGGGCCACCAGCTCGATCGGGTGACCGGCCTGTTTACCCAGCGCTTCGATCAGCTCGACGTCGAAGCCGGTGATCGTGCCGGAGGTCCCGTCCCGATACTCAAACGGCGGGAACGTGGGATCGGTGCCCACCTTCCAGGGGCGAGCGCCGGCCTGGCTGGCGGTTGCCAGGCCCCCTAGTAGCACCGCCGTGAGCAATCCGGCAACAACCAGCAGCAATCGGCGGCGCCAGTGGCCCAATCGGCTGATACTGAACCTGGGCCCGTCATCCATGGCCTGCCGTTGCACCGTCGCGTCGCCCCATGATTGCCACGTCTGCCGCAGATCCAGTGCTCGAGTGCAGCGATCTGCACAAAAGCTATGGATCGTTGCCGGTGCTCAATGGGGTCAGTGTCAGCGTTCATGCCGGCGATGTGGTCTCGATCATCGGTCCATCGGGGTGTGGCAAAAGCACGTTCCTGCGTTGTCTGAACCGGCTGGAGAGCTTTCAACAGGGCCAGCTCAGGGTGATGGGGCGCGATGTGTCTGACCCGGCGATGGGTTGGCGCCAGCTGCGGCAGCTGCGCATCAGCGTCGGCATGGTGTTTCAGCAGTTCAATCTGTTTCCACACCTGACGGTGCTCGACAGCCTGGTGTTGCCGCCGCGGCAGGTGCTGAAACTGTCGCTGCCCGAGTGCCAGCAGCGGGCCCGCCGCCATCTCGAGCAGGTTGGTCTGGGCAACAGGGGCGATGCCTACCCGGGCCAGCTGTCGGGCGGGCAGAAGCAGCGGGTGGCCATTGCCCGCAGCCTCTGCATGAACCCTGCGGTGATGCTGTTTGACGAGCCCACCAGCGCGCTGGATCCCGAGTTGGTGGGTGAGGTGTTGCAGGTGATGCGGCTGCTGGCCGAAACCGGCATGACGATGCTGGTGGTCACCCATGAAATGCGGTTCGCCCGTGAGGTCTCCAGCCGGGTGCTGTTTTTCAACAACGGGCTGATTGAGGAACAGCGCGCTCCCGACACCGTGTTCGGCAACCCCCGCAGTGAGCGGTTGCGCAGTTTCCTGGCCCGTCAGTGAGGCGTGGGCGCGTTGGTTTACCATTGCCCTCTGGCTTTTGCCAGTAGGGCTCCGCGCCCGACCCCAGACAGCAGGTGAATCGACAACGTCTGCGCCAGCAGCCCTTGCCCGTTCATAAATCCTGCCGAGGTGAACGCGTCAGTTTTGATTGACCGCAGTCTCCGGATTCCGGACGGCTGGGTTCAGTCGGCTTCCAGCGGCCTCGAGGTGTGGCTGCCGCCCTGTGCGGTTGCCGCTGGGCCGCGGTCCCGGCTTGTTCCCCCGATCCGTTCCAAATCCTATGGGCCGCACGCTGGAGAACAAGCAACAGATCGTCGAAGAGCTCAAGCAGCTCCTCGGTGAAGCCGAAATGGCGCTGGTCCTGGATTACAAGGGCCTGTCCATCAAGGAAATGAGCGACCTGCGGACCCGTCTGCAGGCTGCCAACGGTGTGTGCAAGGTGACCAAAAACACCTTGATGCGCCGGGCCATTGATGGCAACAGCGCCTGGTCGGAACTCGACTCCCTGCTCACCGGCACCAACGCCTTCATCCTCGTCAAAGGGGATGTGGGCGGTGCGGTGAAGGCCGTGCAGTCCTTCCAGAAGGACAGCAAGAAATCGGAAACGAAAGGGGGCCTTTTCGAAGGCAAGCTCCTCTCGCAAGCCGAGATCAAGGCCATCGGGGATCTGCCCTCCAAGGAGGTGCTCATGGCGCAGATCGCCGGTGCGATCAACGCTGTGGCCACCAAGGTTGCCGTGGGTATCAACGAGGTTCCGAGCGGTCTCGCCAGGGCGCTCAATCAGCACGCCAAGGGCGAAGGCACGGCTTCCTGAGCCGTTCTGCCTGTGTCCGGCGAGCCCGAGAGCTCAACCGATCCTCACTGTTCACCCAACAGATCTGTTGCTGATTCCCAACCATGTCTGCTACTACCGACAACATTCTCGAACAGCTGAAGACCCTGTCGCTGCTTGAAGCTTCCGAGCTCGTCAAGCAGATCGAAGAGGCCTTCGGTGTGTCTGCCGCCGCTTCGGCTGGCGTCGTGATGGCGGCTCCCGCCGCTGGCGGTGCCGCTGAAGCCGTTGAAGAGAAGACCGAATTCGACGTCATCCTCGATGGCTTCGAAGATTCGGCCAAGATCAAGGTGCTCAAAGCCGTGCGCGAAGCCACCGGCCTGGGCCTGGGCGAAGCCAAGGCTCTGGTCGAGGCGGCCCCCAAGGCCGTCAAAGAAGGCATCTCCAAGGCCGATGCCGAGGCCCTCAAGAAGGCCATCGAAGAGGCCGGCGGCAAAGTCTCGATCAAGTGAGTGCCGCGGGGCGACCAACCACGGTCCGCCTCCGAATCACCTGAATCCCAGTCGCAGCCGGTCCCCTTTGGGGGCCGGCTTTTTGTTGCGTTCATGGCTCCAATTGGCCAGCCATGAAAAAAGCCCCGCCAAAGGCAGGGCTTGTGGTGGGAACGATTCTAGGAGTCTGTCCTCGTTTCGACCCTAGAAGAGTGTTCCGCACTCCTCACACGTATGAAACATAACGGGTCCCTCTCGCATCTCACTAGGGGGCGGAGACCGGAATGTCAACTGTCACCCGTGGGTGGTTGGTAGGGAATCACCTCGAGCGCCACGATGCCCGAGGGTGTGGAGGCATCAG
>VGQR01000025.1 GCA_016882345.1 Cyanobacteria bacterium K_DeepCast_35m_m2_023 | reverse complement strand
CCCTCCGTCCTCTGGGGTAATGCCGATGCCGCCTTGGCCCAGGGGCAGGGTCCATGGCTGAACCGTTCTCGGACAGGGATCCGTCATCGAGTCCTCTGCTGCAGGACCTGCCCTGGGCGCCTGTGCACTCAGAGGCCGCGACGGCCTACGGCATTCCGGCCCCAACCAGCGCCACGGATGCCGCCGCGCTGTTGCCCTGGCCTGCAGGCAACACCACGCTTGAGCCGCTGGCGGGCGGCGCTGGGGCCGGCAGTGTCGTCGACGCCCTGGCGCCAGGGGTAGACCTCTGGGGGCTCGATCCGATCACGGGCCTGCCCGATCCCCACGGTTCGGGGGCGCAGCCGTCGCCACCGACGCCGCGCCGTGACCTGGTGGTCATCGATGACGCGGCCGAGGGCCTGGATGCGCTGGCCAGTGCCCTCGAGTCGGCCGGCTACGCCGTGCTGCGGGTTGGGTCGGTGCGTGATCCGTTGGCTGCTGTGCAGCAGCACCTGCAGCAGCACCCCCTCGCCGGGCCGCTGCACCTGTTTGGCCACGGCAGCCCCGGGCGCTTTGTGTTGGGCCGGGCGGTGATTTCGCCCCACAGCATTCCGTACCAGCAGGAGCGCTGGGCGGCCATCGGTGCCCTGCTCGCCGATGGGGTGTCGATCCGTCTGTAAGGGTGCGATGTGGGGGCCACGGCGGCGGGTGAGCGGTTGCTGGATCGTCTGCACGAGCTCAGTGGACAGCCGGTGCAGGCCTCCACTGACTCCACCTACCAGCGCTCCGATGCTCAGGACTGGGAGCTCGAGCTGGCCGCCGGAGGCGCACTCTCGAGCGAGCAGGAAACGTTGCTCGCCCGTGACTGGGGGGCGCTCGCCTGGCAGGGCGAGCTCAGTGCTCCGGCCGCCGGCTCCCTGAGCGCCAGCTTCGATGCCACCAGCGGGGTGCTGGAGATCATTCAGCTTGCCGGCAGCCAGCCCCAGGTGGGTGACACCCTGTCGCTGCTGAGCTGGAGTGCCCTTCCCAGCAGCATCACCGCCGTCCAAGGCCTGGCCCCGGGGCCAGGGGCTGTGGGTTGAGCCCACCATCACGAGCAGCGGGGTCACCGGGGTGGTGCGGCGCCTGCCGGGGTTCGATCTGGTCGCTGGGATCGACAGCGAGTCCGCCCGTGCCCAGTTCGATCAGCTGTTGGCCGGGTGGTTGCAACTGGCTGGATCCAGCCTGAGTGCGCCAAACCTGAGCGCCGACCTCAGCCTCGATCTTGGGGCCGTCGAGCTGGACGGCCGCGGCACCCTGCGGCTCGAGAGCAGCGGCAGCTCCCGCGAGCTCGTGCTCGAGCTCAGCGGCGGGAGTCTCGACCTCACGGGCCTGGGTCTCGGCCGCATCAGCGACGTCAACGGCATCCTGCGCTGGAGCAGCCCCAGCGCCGATCCGACCGTGGTCCTCACGGCCAGCAGCGGGTTCAACGGCGGCGATGTGCAGCTGGGCGGCACCCTTGCGTTGCGCCGCGACAGCAGCACCGGCCAACTGTGGCAGCTCAGTGGCAGCGGCTTGAGCCTCAGGGCTGGGGACCCACGGCAAGGGCCCTCGCTGCAGATCAGCAATGGCACCCTCACCCTGCCCCTGGGCGGCAGCGGCTCGGGCCAACTGAGTGTCAGTGGCGACGGCAGCCTCGACGGATTTCCCGGTGTCAACCTCACCGACAACCTTACTTACAGCCGTCAGGACAACAACGACGTCTTCACGCTCAGTGCCGGCAGCCTGACCCTGCCAGAGATTGTCACCCTTCAGGGCGCTCTGACCCTGCAGCGCGAGCAGAGCAGCGATGCCTTTGGCAGCAGCCAGCGCCTCTGGATCGGCCTGGACCAACTGGGCGCCCAGCTGCAGCAAGGTCCCCTGAGCCTCGATCTGAGCCAGGCCCGCGGCGGCCTGCTGCTGCAGACCCAGCTCCCGGCTGGTGGTGGCGCCCCCATTCAGCAGCAGGCTTTGCAGCTCGAAGGAACGGTGCGCCTGCAGCTGGGCAGCAGCATCGACCTGCAGGGCAGCGCCGTGCAGCTGTCGTTCAACAGCGGCCCTGACGCGGTCAGTGGGGTGGCGGGCGGGCGGCCCCTCGAGCTCTCAGGGGGCCAGAACAGCCTCAAGGGCACCTGGCAGGGCACCGTTGCCGCCGTCGGCCGTGTGGCCGGTGATCTCAGCGTTCAGCAACGCCAGGTCCAGCGCGAAACCAGCGACGGGCGCTGGCTCGAGGTGGTCGAAGTCGAATTGCAGGGCAACGACCTTGATCTGGCCGTCACCGGCCCCAATGGTGGCGGCAGCGATTGGCTGCAGCTGCGCGACAGCCGCGTGCTGCTGGTTCAGGCCCAAGCCGTTGCCGGTGGCGATCGCTGGCTCAGTGCCAGCGTCCAACCCGGTTTGGTGCAGCTCGCTGGCCAGTCGCCCCTGGCTGGCAGCACGGGGCGTTTCAGCCTCAATAGCGCTCTCGACGCCAACGGTGCCCTGCTGGCCAATGCCCCGGTGCTCAGCTGGCGCACGCCCCTGGGGGGCGCTGACGGGGGGTTGAGCCTGGCGGCCCTCGAAGCCGAGCAGCGTTTGACCCTGCCCGGCAGCCTGGCCCTGGCGGGCGCCACCGTTGCGGGGGACCTGACCCTGGTCAACAGCGCCGGCGCCTGGTCGCTGCAGCTGGCCAACGGCACGCTGGCCCTCAGCGCCGAACCGGTGCAGCTGCAGGTCAGCGGCGCCCAAGCCTCGCTGCCAGTGGGCGCTGACGGCGTCAATGGCGGAACCCTGGCCGGCCAGGTCAGCCTCAGCGGCCTTGAGGGCGTCAGCCTCAGCGGCCAGGCCAGTGTCAGTTTCAGTGCCCAGGGCGTGCCGGTCGTGACGGTCACGGGCGCGACGCTGGCGCTCGATGGCGTCGCAGCCCTGACCGGCGACCTAAGCCTGCGCCGCATCAGCGATGCCAGTGGCGATTGGCTGGAGGCGGCGCTGTCGGATGCCTCGGCCTCGCTCGGCAGTGGCACGGCCGGGGTGCGCTTGAACCGGGCGTCTCTGGCCCTGCTGCTGGGTCAGGGGGCAACAGGCGCAGGCAGTTACGCGATCCAGGGGCAGGCCCTCGGGCAGACGGGGGTTCCTGCCGTTGCGCTCGAGGGGTTCGCACAGCACGTCAGCATCAGCGCCAGCACGGCCCAGCTCAGCCTCGTCATCCGAGATGAGCCGCCCCAGCACGCGGTTTCGCTCGTCGGCGCCGATCTCACCGTCGCGGGGGTGGGCACGCTGCAGGGTGATTTCACCATGGCCTCCAGCCAGCGCAGCAGCTGGGAGGGCCATGACACCACCCAGGTGAGCGTCGCGGTTGACCGTGGCTCCCTCAGCGGCGTGCAGCTCGGCTCCCTCACGGTCTCGATGACGGGGATCAATGGCGCTGTGGTGCTCAACGCTGCCCCTCAGGGCTCTAGCCAGGCCCCCCAGGTGGCCCTGCAGCTGAGTGGCAGCGCCACGCTGAGCGGGCTCGACGGGGTGTCGATCACCGCCAGCGCGATGGAACTGGCGATCAACCTGGCGCCGGAGGCGATCAGTGCAGAGATCCCGGCAGCCGAGGGTTGGCGGGCTGTGGAACTGGCCGCCCAGGAGCGCCGGTTGCGCGGTGCGTTCAACGTCGTCGTCGACAACGTGCTGTCGCTCAGCGGTGCCATGGCCGTCGAAAGCCGCAGCAACCGCACCATCACCCTCACGCCAGTGACAGCGGGCGGTGTGGCCACCACCGCGGTGGTCGATCAACTGGTCCTGTCGGGACAGAACCTTGCCCTGTTGCTGGGCGACGGGGGTGCAGCCGCGGCTCTCGATGCCTTGAACGGTGTGCTGGTGATCAGCACGGAAACCGGCGGCGCGCGTCGCCGCTGGCTCAGTTTCGAGGGCAGCAGCGGCTCCGGCTCGCTGGGCGGCTTCTCTCTGGGGGCCGGCGAGGGTGCCCTGCTTGCCCTGAACCAGGCGCTGACGCCGGTCGCTCAGCCCCTGGCTCTGGCCTCTGGCAGCAACACGGTCGTCCCCAATTGGTCGGCCACCCCCCTGAGCGCCTCCCTGGGGGCTGGCGGTGCTCAGCTGGCCCTGAGCAGCACCACACCCAAACTCACGCTGGACGTGAGCACGGAACTCGACCTCGGTGGGCCGCGCCTGAGTGGCGCGATCAGCGCCAGCCTGGTGATCGATGGCAATGGGCAGCAGAGCTGGCACCTTGCCGTCAGCAACGGGGCCCTGCAGCTGTCGGCTGGCGATGGCCCCCAGCTGAGCATCGTGGGCGCCAGCGGCACGCTCGTGCTGGCCAGCGACGGCAGCCGCAGCGGCAGCCTCAGCGGCAACGCCGCCCTGAGCGGAGTCCCTGGGCTGGGTGTGGCGGGAACCCTGACCGCCAGCTTTGGCAGCGACGGGCAGATGCGTGCCGCTGGAGCCCTGCGGGCCGTGGTCGATGGCTTTGGCGAACAGGAGGGCCAGTTCAACGTCGAACGCCTGCCCCAGCTGCTGGCCCTGCCCCGCGACGAGCAGATCACGGCGCTGGCCGGCGCCGCCGCGACGGTCAGCCAGCTCGTGGACGGCGGCAGCGGCCAAGGCCCCCGCTACACCCTGCAGCTGAGCAGCAGCCCGCAGCTGCCGCCGCGGGAAGGCCTGTACAGGTTCAGCATCGGTCAGGCCCAGGCCCAGGTCAGCAGCCTCGATGCCGGCGGCACCCCCCTGGGCGATGCTGCCCTGGCCAGTGCGATCCAGGTGGCGCTCGAAGCGCTGCAGGGTGTCGGCAGCGGCAATCTCAGTGTCAGCGGCAGCCGCTCAGCTGGGTTTGTGCTGCAGTTTGCGGCGGCCCTGGCGTCCGAACCACCGCAGCTGGTGATGGAGGCCCCAGCCGATCCGGGGGCCACCGCCAGCCGCTGGTTGCAGGCCGACGTCGTGCAGGCCTCGGCCAGCGGCCGCTCGGAGCTGCAGCTGCTGACGCTCAACGCCCCGGCCACCGGTGGCGGCAGTTTCACCCTGAGCCTGCACCAGGGCAGCAGCACCCTGACCACCGAGCCGATCGCCCTGTTGGCCCGCACCCCCAGCAACGAGCGCCTGGTGCTGACCCTCAAGGGCAACAGCAGCGCCGCCGGCCAGCTGCGGCTCGATCTGGGTGGTCAGACCAGCGTGCCGATACGCCTGGGCACCGGGCCGCTCAAAACCCAGAACGACCTCAAGGCCGCCCTTGAGGGTCTGGTCGGTGCCGGCAACGTCAACGTCGTCTATCAACGCGGCTACACCGGCCACGACAGCATTGATTACCTGATCACCTTTCAAGGTGGCCGGGCCGCCCAGAACATCCCCGACCTGAGCGTCAGCGCCACCACCAGCGCCGTGACGCCGGTGGTCAAGGTGCTGCAACAGGGCGGCAGCGGCCAGACGGTGGCGGCCCAGGCTGCGGCGATCCAGACCGCGCTGGAGCGCCGGCTGGGGCCCGGCAGCGTGCAGGTGAGCTGGAGCGCCGCGCAAAGCGACACCAGCAACAGCTACCGGCTCAGCTTTGGCGGCAGCCTGGCCAATCAGAACCTGGCCCAGCTCACGGCCGCCGTCACGGCCAACGGCGCAGCCAGCGTGATCGCAGCCACAGCGACCGACGGGGCTGCAGCCCAGGCCGCGATCCAGACGCTGCGCCCCGGCGCGGTGCCGGCGGGCACGACCGTGCAGCTCCAGCTGACGGCTGCAGGCCAGAGCAACACCACAGCCGCGATCGCCGCCACGGCCACGGCTGAGCAGGTGCGCCTGGCCCTGTTGGCCGCCACCAACAGCAGCGGCGCGCGCCTGGGCGCCAGCGGCGCCGAGCTGACGGTCACGGCCCTCAGCAGCGGAGGGCCCGGCTGGCAGCTGCAGCTGGGCGGCACCCTCAGCGGCCAGACGATCGAGCCGCTGCGCGCCCAGCTGAGCAGCCCGATCGCCCTGGGCCAGGCCTCGTTGACCCTCAGTCAGGCCGCCGTGGTCCACAGCGCCCGTCATCAGCTCAGCGGCTTGGGCGCTGGGCTGTTCAAGCTGGCCCTGGGCGGCCGCAGCGGCAACAGCACCACGCTCGATGGCGGCAGCCTCAACGCCGCAGCGCTGCGCAGCGCCCTCGAGGGGCTCGATGGCCTTGGCAGCGGCAGTGTGGCGGTGAGCAGCAATGGCGGCGGCACCTACACCCTGGACTTCCAGGGTGCCCTGGCGGCGCAATCGGTGGAGCCCCTGCAGGTGCTGCCGGTGCAGCGCTTTTCGCTGCTGCAGGCCGACGGCCAACGGGCCGGCAGCGTCAGCCTGCGCCTGGGCAGCGACAGCAGCTGGGGCAATGCCGTTGCTCTGGGGTCCCTGAGCCCGGCCGAAGTGCAGGCGCTGTTGAGCCTGCAGCTCGCCGCCCTGCCCAGCCTGGGGCTGGGGGCGGTGGCGCTTGAACTGGTGGACGCGGCCACCTGGACCTACGAACTGGTCGGCGACGGTGTGCTGCGGGGGGCGGCGCTGCCCAGCCTGCAGCTGCTGCTGAGCCGCACCGACACGCTCAAATCAGAAACGGTGCTGTTGGGGGCCAGCGGTGTCAGCGGCCGCGTCGGCAGCAGCCAGGCCGGGGTGGCACTCAGCAACGGCGAGCTGGGGTTGCTGATCAGCACCGATGCCACAGGCCAGAGCGGCTATGCCCTGCAGGGCAGCGGCACGGCGGTTCTGCAGGGGTTTGATGGGCTGGTGAGCCTGCAGGCGAATGCGCGGTTGCGGGTCAACACCCTGGGCAAGGCGGTCCAGCAGACGATCGCCACGGGTCCAGCTCCCAGCGGCGGTGGTGCGGCACCCAGCCTCAACCTCAGCTTTGCCGATGGGGTCGATCGCCAAGAACTGCTGATCGATTCCGGCACCATCGCGGTGGCGGGTGTGGCCAGCCTCAGCGGCAAGCTGGCACTGGAACAGGAGAGCCGGGTCGAGAACGGCAGCAGCATCACCGACCTGCGCTTCGGTCTGGCCGACGTGGGCGGCAGCCTCAGCCTCGGAGCCCTCAGCCCGACCCTCAGCAGCGGCCGCGGCGCCCTGGTGCTGCGCAGCAGCACCAACGCCAGCGGCCAGCTGAGCCGTCAGTGGGGGTTGCAGGCCGAGGGCAACCTCAGCCTCACTGGGGTCGCCGGCCTGAGCCTCAGCCTCAATGACGTGCGTTTGGGCTATAGCAGCTGGGATGGGGCCCTGCAGCAGAGCGTGCTCACACCCTCGGGCATCTACGCCCTCAGCCTGGTGCCGGGTGAGCGCCGGTTCAGCGGCCGCGGCAGCGCCACGATCAACGATGTGCTCAGCCTGCAGGGGGACCTGTTCGTTGAGAGCCGCCCCGGCAGCCAGGTGCTGCTCTCGGACGGCACCGCGGTCAGCGTCAACCAGACCGTGATCGGCGGCAGCCACCTCAGCGCCAACCTCGGACCCAGCAGCCTGGGGCTGGGACTGGACTTGGCCGGAGCGGCCCTGGTCCTC
The DNA here is from genome assembly GCA_016882345.1 of Cyanobacteria bacterium K_DeepCast_35m_m2_023. The sequence continues at coordinate 5,613 of VGQR01000025.1, read as the reverse complement.
AACGACGAGGTGTTGGCGGCGGGCAGCCAGGCCTCGCCGCGCCGCTGGATCACGAGCCAGGGCGGCATCACCGGCCTGAGCCTGGCGGGCTACCGCATCGAGGGCATCGACAGCGGTGCCCTCAACCTCAACCGCGCCTTGAGCAGTGCCGGTGCCAGCCTGCAGGCGGCCGCGCTGCCGGTGATCATTTGGTCGACGGCCGGCCAGCAGATCACCCTGGCCGATGCCAGTGGCCTGGCCCTCAATGCCGCAGGCGCCGCCCTGCAGGTCAGCGCTTCAGGGCGCCTGCAGCTGGGTGATGCGGTGCTGGGCGGCGACTTCAGCCTGGCGTTGGAGAACCGCAGCATCAACAACGCAGCGGCTGCTCCCGCCTGGGTGCTGCGCACCAGCCGCGCCAGCCTGGGGCTCGAGAGCGGCGGCGCCTTTGTGGGGCTGCGCGATGTCAGCGGCGAGCGGGTGCTGGGCAGCGGCGGTCAGCGCAGCGGCAGCCTCAGCGGTGCAGCCGTGCTCAGCGGCGTCGAGGGCCTGGAGCTGCAGGGCAACCTCAGCACCAGTTTTGACAGCAATGGCAACCTGCAGCTCAGCGGCAACGCCATCACCCTGGCCCTCAGCGGCTTTGGCAGCGTCAGCGGCAGCATCAGCCTCAAGCGCGGCAGCGATGGGTCGATCGAACTGGCCGCCAGCAACGTCAGTGCCAACCTGGGGCCGGGCGGCAGTGGCGCAGCCGGCGTAGCACTGACGGGCGGGAGCCTGGGCCTGATCCTCCAGGGCCGCTCGAGCAGCGAGGCCGGCTATGCCCTGGTGGCGACGGGCACGGCCAGCCTCGCCGGCTTCAGCGGCGTGACGCTGACGGCCGCCAATGCCGCGCTGCGGGTCAACACCACCGGCGAGGCGATCAGCAGCCGCACGATCGGCACTGGCAACGCCAGCACCACGCTGGCGTTCGCTTCGGCGGCGCGGGTGATGGACCTGCGCATCGGCAACGGCAGCGTCGCCATCACCGGCCTGGGCAGCGTCTCGGGCGACCTGGCGATCAGCAGCGTGGTGGGCGCTGGCAGCAGCGAGCTGCGCATCGGCATTGACAACCTCAGCGGCTCGGTGGGCCTGGCCGGCAACACGTTCAGCCTTTCGGGCGGCCGCGGGGCGGTGCTGCTCGAGCGCCGCAGCGACGGCAGCACCGGCCGGGCCCTGCAGGCCGAGGCAGCCGTCAGTTTCAACAGCGGCAGCGATCTGAGCCTCAATGCCACCCGCATGGAGGTGGCCTGGAACGACCTGGGCCGCAGCGTCAGTGGCCTGACGGTGCCCACGGGCAGCGGCAGCACCACCCTGGCCCTGCAGGCGGGCGAAAAGCGCGTGCGCGGCCAGGCCAGCATCCAGGTCGGGGCTGACCTGCAGTTCAGCGGCGACCTCTATCTCGAGTCGGTCAGCGGCCAGACCGTCGCCCTGGCTGGCGGTGGCAGCGCCACGGTCGATCAGCTGCGCTTTGGTGGCAGCGGCCTCGGCGCCACGGTCGGGGCCGGCGGGGTGGGGATCAGCCTCAGTGGCCTCAACCTTGGCGGCGTGCTGGCCACCGGCATCGGCAGCAGCAGTGGCGGCCGCTGGCTGGCCGCCGGCGGCAGCGTCAGCAGCGTCACCCTGCCGGGGTCGATCAGCGTCAGCGGCGGCCGCCTCAACCTCAACCGCCGCCTCGACAGCAGCGGCGCCGTCGTCAACTGGAGCAGCAGCGGGCTGCCGTCGTTGGCCGCCACCGCCACCCTCGAGCTGGGCTTTGATCAGCTCGATCTGAGCGTCGCTGGCGTGCGCCTGCATGGGGGCGCCCAGCTGCGCTTTGACGCTGGCAGCAGCGCGTCCACCGCTGACGACCGTTGGCGCCTCAGCCCCAGCAATCTGGGCGCGACCGTTGCCGCCGGCCCGGTCAGCCTCGGGTTCAGCCAATTGAGCGGCAGCCTGGTTTACGGGCCGACCGGCCTCGAGAGCGGCACCCTCAGCGGCAGCTTGGGCCTGAGCGGCAGCAGCGGCGTGAGCATGAGCGGCACGGCCGCGATCAGCTTCAGCCACAGCGCCCCCATCAGCGTCAGCGGCAACGCCCAGCTGAGCCTCAGCGGCAGCGTGCTCAGCGGCGACTTCGCGGCCGTGTTGCCCAGCCAGAGCGACCCCAACCTGGGCCTGGCCTTCAGCAATGCCGCCGTCAGCGTCGACGCCGGTAGCGGCAGAGACGGTGTGCGCCTGGCCGGCAGCGGCATCAGTGGTGCCGTGCTGCTCACGGCCAAGGGCAGTGCCGGACGCTTCAGCGCCAGCGGCCTGGCCATCAGCCAACGCGATGGCAGCGCCATTCCGGGGTTGGTGCTGGGGCCCGTGCGCTCGGCCAGCCTGGCCTTCAACACCACCGGCGAGGCGATCAGCAGCCGCACGATCGGCGGCACAACCCTGGCCTTCACCGCCGCCGAGCGGCAGCTGCTGGAGGTGGCTGGCGATCCCGATGTCGGGGTCAGCAGCTCGGCGGCCGCCTTCACCCTGGGCGGCAACGTGCGCATCCGCCGCGACGTGCTGGCCCTGGTGCCGCGCAGCACCCCGCTGGAGGGCTTTGTCGTCACCATGCAGAACGCCAGCAGTGACCTGCGCTTTGGCGACCCCAGCCAGAGCAGTGGCGCCCGCCTGCGCCTGGGCGGCATCGGCGGCGAGATGGTGATCGCCAAGCTCGATGGCCGCGCCGGGGCCAGTGGCGATCTGACCATCGGCAGCGCCGCCCTGACCCAGGCCGATGGCGTCACGCCGTTGGTGGCCGGGTTGGCGCTCAACCCGGTCGACCTGCCGCTGCGCTTCAACCTGTTTGAGCTCAACTCCAGCTTCCCGCTGCAGCTGCTGTCGCCCCAGCTGGGCTGGCCGACCCTGGCTCTGCCCAAGCTGGGTGTGGCTTTCCCCGACCTGAACGTCGACTGGCCCAACCTGAGCCTGCCGGAGCTGCTGTTCAAGCTGCCGCAGCTCAACCTGCCGGGGCTGCGCATCGACCTGGATCTGGCGCGGCTGCTGCCCAGCTGGCCCCAGCTCAAGCTGCCCGACCTGGCGGCACATTTTCCCAGCCTGGGGCTCGACTGGCCCAACCTGACCCTGCCGGAGCTGATCGATGCCCTGCCCAGGTTGGGCTTGCCGGGGCTGATGCTCAACCTGCCCACCCTGGCGGGGCTGAGCGGCCTCAACTGGCCCAGCCTCAAGCTGGCCGAGTTGGGCTTGGCCTTCCCCGACCTGAAGCTCGACTGGCCCAACCTGAGCCTGCCGCAGCTGATCGTCGCCCTGCCTCAGCTCAAGCTGCCGGGCCTGGATCTCGATCTCGATCTCAAGGCGCTGCTGCCCCAGCTGCTGCCCTTCAATTTGCCGCTGGCCAACCTCAAGTTGCCGCAGCTGGGTCTGGCCCTGCCCAGCCTGGCGATCGACTGGAGCGCCCCCTCACTGGGCCAGCTGCTGCAGGGGCTGGTGGGCCTGAGGCTGCCGGGGGTCAGCCTCAGCCTGCCCGAGCTGAGCGGCGTCGATTGGAGCAGCTGGAGCCTGGACAGCCTGGCGGCCCGCTTCCCCAGCCTCAACGTCGACTGGCCGAACCTGACCCTGCCCCAGCTGCTGGCCCAGATCCCCAACCTGCAGCTGCCGGGGGTCAGCTTCAGCTTCGACCAGCTGCAGCTGCCCAACTGGCCCAGCCTGCGGCTCGACCTGCCCGATCTGGGACTGAAGGCCCTCAACCTGGCCTTCCCCAACCTCAACCTCGACTGGCCCACGCTGTCGCTGCCCGAGCTGGTGCTGGCGCTCAAGGGTCTCAACCTGCCCGGTGTCACCATCCAGTTCGACCCGTTTGCGCTGCTGCCCGACTGGATCAACGCCAACCTGTCGCTGCCCGAGCTGCGCCTGGCCGACCTGGGGGTGGCCTTCCCCAACCTGGGCCTCGACTGGGGCAACCTGACCCTGCCGCAGCTGGTGCTGGCGCTGCCGCAGCTCAACCTGCCGGGGCTGAGCTTCACAGTACCGACGCTGGCGCAGTTGTCGGCTCTGCGCTGGCCCGATCTGCCCTGGAAGGACCTGGGACTGGCCTTCCCAGACCTCAAGGTCAACTGGTCCAACCTCACCCTGCCGGACCTGCTGCGGCTGCTGCCCCAGCTCAAGCTGCCGGGCTTTGAACTCAACCTGAATCTGGGTGGGCTGATGCTGCCGAGCTTCAGCCTCTGCGGTGACATCAATCTGGCGCTGGGCAGCGGCCTCAGCGTTGCGGGCGAATTCTGCTTTGACCGCCGCAACGGCCAGCTGCTGGCGATCGCCAACAACGCCAGCGCTACGGTCGCCGCCGGGGGGGTGTCGCTGGGGGTCAGCAACGTCAAGCTCGGCCTAGTGGCCGACAACGGCGGCCTGGCGCTTGAGGGCCGCGGCGACTTTGCCGCCACCCTGGCCGAGGGCCTGAACCTGGCGGCCAACGATGCCCGGGTCTTTTTCAACAGCACCGGTCGCAGCTGGAGCAACGTCACGATCAACGCCGACGACGGCCGCTACACCTTTGGCAACCTGGCCGCCACCGACTGACGCGGGGTCCAGAAAGAGGGCAAGTTCCTGTTGCAGGAGGTCGCGTCCAGCAGCAATCCCAACGACAAGGCCTGGCAGCTGGCAGTGGCGGATATGGGCCTGAGCCTGTCCGCCGGCAGCGCCAGCGTTGCCTTGACCAACGGCAGTGGTGACTTCTGGTTTGGCCGTGACGCCATCACCAACACCTACGGCGCCAACCAGCGCAGCGGTGTGCTGCGGGGCCAACAGCTTTGCCGGCGGCGTGAGCCTGCAGGGTGCAGCCGTCACCCTGGCGGCCAGTGGCCCCTTGGCCCTCTCGGGCACGGCAACGGGAGCCCTGAGCGTCAGCGCCAGCGCTGCCCTGACCCTCGCGGGCGGCCTGAGCGGGGCGGGCGTGACGCTCAGCGGCACAAGCGTTGCTGCCAGCGGCCATGCGATCAGCAGCAGCGCGGGCCTGGCGCTCAGCGCCAGCAACGGCGCCATCAGTGCCTCTGGCCTCAGCGCCACGGGCCTGCTGGATCTCAGCACAACAGGGAATTTGACCCTGAGCGGCAACAGCCAGGCCGCCCAGATCGCCATCAGCGGCGGCAACGTCAACCTCACCGCGGCCAACCTCACCGCCACCGGTGCCAACACCGGCAACAACGGCGTCAATCCAGCCCTGCAGATCAGCGCGACCGGCAGCCTCAGTGCCAGCACCCTGCAGACCACCGGCAGCAAAGCCGGCCTGAGGCTCAGCGGCGCCGCGATCACAGCAGGAGCCCTGAGCGCCACAGGCCTGCTCGACATCGATGCCAGCACAGCCTTAACCCTGAGCGGCAGCACCCAGGCCGCAGCGATCGACCTCAGTGGTGGCACGATCAGCACCGCTGCCCTCACCGCCACCGCCGGAGGCCTCAAGCTCAGCGGCGCCAACATCACAGCAGGAGCCCTGAGCGCCACGGGCCTGCTGGATCTCAGCACAGCAGGCAATCTGACCCTCACTGGCAACGGCCAGGCTGCCCAGATCGCCATCAGCGGCGGCAACGTCAACCTCACCGCGGCCAACCTCACCGCCACCGGTGCCAACACCGG
>VGQR01000024.1 GCA_016882345.1 Cyanobacteria bacterium K_DeepCast_35m_m2_023 | reverse complement strand
TGGCGATGCTGCGCCCCCCCCCCTGCACCGCACACAGGGAGCAGCCGGCACCCAGGTGGGCGCTGATCAGCCGCAGCTGGGCCAGCTCCTGCTCGCTGCGGCCCTCGTCGTGCAGGATCGCCGCCACGGTCTCGGCCACGTGCTGGTGGTTGAGACCGTGAAAGCCATAGCGACGCAGACCCTTGGCCCGCCAGGCGGCCGGCAGGGCGTAGGTGCTGGCGCTGGCTGGCAGCGTGCTGTGAAAGGCCGTGTCAAAACAGGCCCATTGGCGCAGGCCCGGTTGCCAGGTCTGCAGCCAGGTCTCGATCCAGTCGATGACCGCCAGCGCCGTGCCGTTGTGCAGGGGTGCCAGGTCGCTGACGGCGGCGAGCTCTTCTCGGGCCGCTGCATCCAGCGTCAGCGGCTCGCTGAAGCGGCTGCCGCCGTGGACCAGCCGGTGGGCCACCAGCTCGAGCTGGCCTTGCCAAGGGTCGAGCGCTGCAGGCAGCCAGGCCTCCAGGCCTGCCGCCAACGCCTGCGGATCAGGTGGGTTGTGGCCAGCGGCGTTGTGGTCGGACCAGCTCTGTTGGCCCTGCCAGAGGCGTTCAGTCGTTGGGCTTGGCAACAGGGCGGCCTTGAGCGTGGAACTGCCGGCGTTTAGGACCAGAACGGGGCTGGGATTCATCGCGACAGACACAAGGTGATCCCAGTTTCATTCTGCAGGCCTCACTCGTTGGCGTCGCGGTTGGCGCGTATCAGGCTGTCCTTGCTTGTTTTCAGTTTCTTCCAGATTTTGCGGATCTGCGAATACGCTGCTTCTTGACTTAATTTGCCATTGCTTTGTAGGGCCACAATCAGACCGACCCGATCAGCAAAGCTCTCAAGATTCTGATGGAACATCAAACGCTGCGGACTCCAGTCCGCACCGCGATAGCTCGAGTGGGATTCCAGCGGCGACTGCATGCCGTCTGACTGACCATCGGCCCCGGGATCGTGAGATCCAGATGCATCCATCAACTCGCTCTAGCGTCATGCCAGCACCAACCTTATGGAATCGAAGGTTAAGGAATGGCTAAATCGACGGCTTGTGTCCTGCGAGACGGCGAATCCGTTGTCATTGCGCTCAGATTGAGGCCCATGGTCTCCGCACCTTGCTGCCCCAGGCTCTGATGGTCCCGCTGCTCAAAACCTGGCTACCCCCGATTGCCACTTGTCTGATGCTGCAGGCCGTTCTTGTCGGCAGCGGCCTCATCGTGAACCAATGGCTCAACCCTGACTCTCCTTGCTGCACTCAAGACCTGGTGCTCTGAGTTCCCGGCGTCTTCAGGAACGACCGGCCAATCTGCCCGCTTCGCTTTACATGAGCGGCGGCAGAGCCCGCTGCGACCTCTTGGCGATGGTGTTTCTGGCCACGGGGCCTGTGCTGTTGCCGCAACCCGATCTCGAGCAGCTGCGATCGTTTCGCCAGCAGGCTGTTCCCCTGTGGTTGCGGGTCAATGGGCTCGGCTCTCCCGATCGCATCCGCGATCAACTCGAGGCTCTGGCTGTTCCGCCTGATCTGCTGCCGCCGATGCTCGAGGTGCCGCAGCGCTCGCGGGTCGAGAGCTTGGACGATGCCGTGCTGGTGGTGCTGCACTGGCTGGGCTTTGCCAGGGATCCCTCCCATCTGATCAGCAGCCAACTGGGCCCGCTGCTGCTGCCGGGGGTGTTGATCACATTTGAAGAGGTCCCCAGTGCCAGTCCCTTTGCAGAGCTGACCGCCTGGCTGGAGCGCCAGGAGGGAACCCTGGAGCAACGCGATCTCGATGACATTCTTCATTACCTGATCGACGAGATTCTGGATGCCCTGTTCCCGATGCTGGAGCAGATCGCCAACCGGCTCGACGATCTCGAATCGGCCTCGCTGCGCAATCCCACGCCCAAGCTGTTGAACCGCACCTTTGGCCATCGCAGCAATCTGCGCACGATTCGCAGCCAGATCTGGCCGTTGCGCCATCAGATCCGGGTGCTGCTCAGGCAACGCCAGAAGCTGCTGGGACCGGAGGCGCTGGTTTGTTTTCAGGAGATGGGTGAGTTGGTCGAGCTGCTGTTCGAACACATCGAGCTGTTGCGTAGCCAATGTGATGCCATCACCCAGGCCTATGCCGCCAGCATCGGCAATCGCATGAACCAGGTGATGAAGACGCTGACCATCTTGACCAGCATCTTTGCCCCGTTGACCTTCATCGCCGGCATTTACGGGATGAATTTCGAGCACATGCCCGAGCTCAAGTGGCGTTACGGCTACGAGTACTCCCTGGTGTTGATGGGCCTGATCGCGATCCTGCAGGTGTTGTGGCTGTGGCGTCGTGGCTGGTTCCAAGACTGGACGCTGCCGCGCTGACGCCACTGACAACCTGGCCTTAACCCCCTCTGCCCTGAGTCTGTCTCAGGATTTTGGTGTCAGCAAACAGCCAATGACCCCAATGCGCTGGGCTATTTCGGGTACAGCTATTTTGCCGCCAATCCCAGCAAACTGAGGGCCCTGTGGGTTCTGGGCGCCAAGGGGTTAGTGGCTCCGTCGCCGCAGAGCGTCCAGAACGAAACCTATGTGCCCTTATCGAGGCCGTTGTTTCTGTATGTCAACGACCGAATGCTGCGCCAACAGCCCCAGACGCGGCGGTTTTTGACCAGCACCCTGCAGAACGGTCTGTCGCTGGTGCGCTCAGCCGGCTACATCCCCCTGCCTGGGAGCACCTACCGGCTGGTGGAGTCGAAGCTGTACCGGCATGTGTTGGGCAGCGCCTTCGGTGGCGAGCTGAGCCCTGGCATTGGCCTGGGTCTGGCGTTGCAGCGCAGCCTCGAGCAGACCAAGCGGCCTCAATTCCGCTGAACGGCTCTGCCAGCTGTGGCAGGGGGATACTGCCGCGATTGTGCTCTGGGCTACAGCGCAGTGTGTTCTGCGATTGGCGTGGCTTGCTGGTCAGTCGATAAGTTCGGTCCAAATTCCCTGTCTGGGAATTTGTCCTATCGGTGTGAGGACCCGATGAAAACTTTCAAGCAGCTTCTGCTTGCGCCCGCACTTCTTGGTCTGGCTGCGCCTTTGGCGGCTTCAGCCCAGGATGTTGCCTCGCTGAACGGCATGTCCGCCGTCAACGAGTACATGAACCAGCAGGACATCGACCGTTTCAGGGCCTGGGAATCGAAGAACCAGGTCACCAGCGTGTCCCAGTTCTCCGATGTGCGCCCCACTGATTGGGCCTATCAGGCCCTGAGCAACCTGGTCGACAAATTCGGCTGCGTCGCTGGCTACCCCAACGGCACCTTCAAGGGTGGTAACCCCCTGAGTCGTTTTGAGGCGGCTGCCCTGCTGAACGCCTGCCTCGATCGTGTGACCGAGCAATCGGAAGAACTCAAGCGCCTTCTCGACGAATTCCAGCAGGAACTGACCGTTCTGCGTGGCCGCGTGGACGGCCTCGAGAAAAAAGTCGGCAAGCTGGAAGCCCAGCAGTTCAGCACCACCACCAAACTTCAGGGTGAAGCCACCTTCGTGGTGGGTGGCCTGGGTTACAGCGGCTCGGCTTACAACTCAGCCACCAATGCCTACAACGCCCGTTCGGCCACCGGTGCTGGTCCTACCGCCAACCCAGCACTCAACGGTGTTTCCTTCAACTACGACCTGCGTCTCAATCTGACGACCAGCTGGACAGGCAAGGATCTGCTGTACACGCGCCTTCGCGCCGGCAATTTCGGCAACAGTGCCTTCAGCGGAGCGGCAGGCAGCATCCCCAATGCCCGAATGGACAAGTCTTTCGGCAGTGCTGCCACTGAGAACGTCGTCCAGATTGACCGTCTGTACTATCGCTTCCCCGTCGGCAACGAACTGACTCTCACAGTCGGTCCCCGCGCACGGAACACCGAGATGGTCGCCTTCCGCCCGCAGGCCTACAACGCCGACATTCTCGACTTCTTCACCCTGGCTGGCGCACCTGGCGCCTACAACAAGGCCACCGGTTCGGCTGTTGGTTTGGTCTGGAAGCAGACCGTCAAGAAAGGGCAGCCCTTCCTCACCGCTGCTCTGTCCTACGTGGCAGAGAACGGCAATAACGCCAATACCAATGCAACCACCGCTGCCACTGGTGCCGGCGGTCTGTTCAGCTCCTATGGCGGCAACAACTTCAACGTTCAGCTGGGTGCCAAAGGCCAAAACTGGGGTGCGGCTGCTTACTACCGTTATGGCACGAGCCTGACCCGTTCACGCGTGGGTACAACCCTGGCGTTTGAGCCGTTGCAGAGCTTTGCCACGGCCGGTAATCAGACCTCCTCGAACTCCCTGGGTTTGGGTGCCTATTGGGAGCCCAAGCAGAGCGGTTGGGTCCCTTCAATCAGCTTGGGCTGGGGCTACAGCGGTTACACCCAGACGGTCGCGATTCCAGCGGCTACCTCAAACTCCGTCACCAATATTGGCGCCACCCAGTCCTGGGCAGCCATGTTCCAGTGGAGCGATGCCTTCGCCAAGGGCAATGCGGCTGGTTTCGCCTTTGGTCAGCCCACATTCGTGACCTCAACGCGCAACGGTCGTTCAGCGAACGATTCAACCTATGCGTTCGAGTGGTTCTACCGCTTCCGTGTTTCAGACAGCATCAGTGTGACCCCAGCGGTCTTCTATCTGTCGAACTCCCTGGGTCAGTCCGTGTCCAACAACCCTGCCGCCTCGGGTCAGAGTCTCAACAATCTTGGCATTGTTGTGCAAACTCAGTTCAAGTTCTGAGTTTCTGGGCTGAACATGTTGAACGGTTAATCGTTGCATCATTATTCTCACTCACACATCCCCTGGCCCCTCCAATTGGAGGGGCTTTTTGTGTGTTGATGATTGGGCCGACCGCTCTCTTTTTTTGTCGTTCGCTGATTGGCTGGGTCCCAATCTGCCGATCAGTCGAATCTTCAACGGCTCTTAACCGGTCCATAAAGACCTGGGAATGGTCTGCTTGCTATTCAATGGATGCCCCCTAAACGGCTTGTTCCATGACCTTCGTCAAGAAGGCCTGTCTTGTTACTGGCTTTGGCGTGTTCGCCGCAGCCGTAACGTTGCCGGTGCTGGCTCAGGCCACCATCAATGGCGCCGGTGCCACCTTCCCCGCCGCCTTTTATCAGCGTGCCTTCGCTGGTGTCACCAACAAGGTGCGCGTCAACTATCAGTCGGTTGGCTCCGGAGCTGGTGTGCGCCAGTTCGTTGCCGGTACGGTTGACTTCGGTGCCACCGACGAGCCGATCAAGGATGCGGAAGCCGCCAAAGTCAAGCGCGGTGTGATCCAGTTTCCGGCTGTGGGGGGCACGATTGCCGTGGCTTTTAACAAGCCAGACTGCAAGGCCCTGAATCTGACTCAGAAGCAAGTTGTTGAAATTTTCCTCGGTAAAATCAATTCCTGGGACCAGCTCAAGTGTGGTAGGGGCAAGCTGACCGTGGCGCATCGTTCTGACGGTTCTGGCACCACCTTTGCTTTTACCAACAGCCTTTCGTCCTTCTCCTCCGAGTGGAAGAGCAAGGTTGGCGAAGGCAAGAGTGTGAATTGGCCCGTCGGTGTTGGCGGCAAGGGTAATGAAGGTGTTGCCGGTGTGATTGGTAACACGCCAGGGGCGATCGGATATCTCAACCAGGCTTACGTCAAGGGCATGATCAAAGCTGCCGCCATTCAGAACAAAGCCGGCAAGTTCGTGATGCCCACCGAGGACGCGGGTGCGGCCGCCCTCAACAACATTCGCTTGGATGAGCGACTGGCCGGCGAAGATCCCAACCCTGCTGGTGCCCGCAGCTATCCGATCTCGACCTTGACCTGGATCCTGGCTTACAAAACGGGCAATGGCGATAAGGCACCGGCAATCCGCGCCGCCATGCTGCACCTGCTGAGCCCCCAAGCCCAGAATCAGGCCTCCAGCCTGGACTATGTGCCGCTCAAGGGCGATGTTTTGTCCGCCGCAAAGAAGGCCGTCGCCCAGATCGGCCGCTGATCAGCAGCGATCCTGCTTCGCACTGTTTTGTTTCTGCCGCTGGGGCCCGCAAGGGCCCCTTTTTCATGGCGTTCAGCTGCAGTTCAATTGGGTTCTTGGCAGCGCCGGCAATGTTGTAGAGGTCAGCCAGGCCAGGGCCACCAGCAGGCAGGAGATCCAGAGACAGGACACCAGTCCGCCCCAAAGAAACACCGCCCCTGACAGCACCGTGCCCAGCAGGCGTCCGGCCGCATTGGCCATGTAATAAAAGCCCACGTTGAGGCTCACATCCTCGGCCTCGGTATAGGCAAGGATCATGTAGCTGTGGATGGAGGAATTCATCGCAAACACCACCCCAAAGGCCGCCAGCCCCACCACCACCACCAGGCCTGGTTGGGCCCCATGGCGCCACAGGGTCGCAGCCATACCGGCCGGGTTTGCTGTCAGCACCGCCGCCCATAACTGCACAGCACCGGGCCCCGGTGGAGCCGATTGCCCCCAGGCGCGTCGCAGCGCCGGCGCTGCGGCCTGCACCAGGCCGTAGCCGATCACCCACAGGCCCATGAAGCCGCCCACCTCCCAGAACTGCCAGCCCAGGGCGGCCTGCAGAAACACCGGCAAGGCCACCACAAACCACACATCGCGCGCGCCAAACAGAAAGAAGCGCGCCAGCGAGAGCACGTTGATGCCTTTTGATTTTGAGAACAGGGCGCTGAAGGCGGGCTTCTGCTTCATGCGACCGATCTCCGCCGGCAGGACCAGGGTCAACAACAACGCCAGAGCTAGACCGGCCGCCATGGCAACCACGGCGGCGTTGAAGCCGACGCTTGTGAGCAGCACGCCGCCCAGAAAGAAGCCCACCCCCTTGAGGGCGTTCTTCGAGCCGGTGAGGAGTGCAACCAACTGGAACAGTTGGTGTTCTCCCTTGCTGTGATCGTCGGGGGTTTCGGCCACCACCGTTTTGATGGCGCTCTTGGCGCTCATCTTGTTGAGATCTTTGGCGATGCCACTGATCGCCTGGCACGCCATCACGTAGGCCACGCTCCACCACTTGGGCTAGCTGTCGGCCACGGGAATCAGCAGCAGCAGCGCCCCGATCTGCAGCAACGTGCCGGCCCAGAGCGTCAGCCGCAGGCCGAAGCGCGCCCCCAGCCAGCCGCCGGTGAGGTTGGTGACGATGCCGAAAAACTCATAGAACAGAAACAGAACGGCGATCTCGAGCGTGCTGTAGCCGAGTTCGTGGAAGTGGAAGACCACGAGCATGCGCAGGGCGCCGTCGGTCAGGGTGAAGGCCCAGTAGTTGGCCGTCACCACGCCGTACTGCTGCAGGGGGCTCAGCTTCATGACCAGGCCCGCTCCAGGCTCGCCATGTGGCAAGCCAGATCGGCCATGCGGGAGCTGTAGCCCCACTCGTTGTCATACCAGGCGTAGACCTTGAGCTGGGTGCCGCCGGTCACCATCGTTGACAGGCCGTCGACGATGGCGCTGCGGTCGTCGTTGACGTAGTCGACCGACACCAGCGGCCGCTCCTCGTAGCCGAGGATGCCGCGCAGGGCACCGCTGGCGGCCTCGGCAAAGGCCCGGTTGACCGCATCGACCGTGACCTCGCACTGCAGCTCAAACACCGCATCGGTCAGCGAGGCGTTGAGCAGGGGCACCCGCACCGCATGGCCATTGAGCTTGCCCTGAAGCTCAGGGAAGATCAGCCCAATCGCCTTGGCCGAGCCGGTGGTGGTCGGAATCAGGCTAGTGAGGCAGCTGCGGGCGCGGCGCAGGTCGCTCTTGAAGCCGTCGACCACCACCTGGGTGTTGGTCACGTCGTGCAGGGTGGTGATCGAGCCGTGGCGGATGCCGAAGCGCTCGTGCACCACCTTGACCACTGGCGCCAGGCAGTTGGTGGTGCAGCTGGCTGCCGTCACCAACCGGTGTTGCTCGGGGTTGTAATCAAGGTGGTTGATGCCGAAGACCACGTTGAGGGCTTCGGCACCGGCCACCACCCCCTTGACCGGGCAGGCCACCAGCACGCGCTTCAGGCCGACCTCATCGAAATAGGGCCGCAACGCGGCAGGGGTCTTGAAGCGGCCGCTGCATTCGAGCACCATCTCGACGCCGGCTTCGCTCCAGGGCACGTCGACGGGGTCGATCTCGCTGGTGTACGAGATCGGTCGTTCGGCGACGAAAAATCCGCGCGTGTTGGCCTGCACCGCCTGGTGCCAGCGGCCATGCACCGAATCAAAGGCCAGCAGATGGGCGGCGGTGTGGGCATCGCCGCCACAGTCGTTGACGTGCACGATCTCGATGCCGGGGCGGCCCCACAGGGCCCGAAACAACAGCCGGCCGATGCGGCCAAAGCCGTTGATGCCGAGTTTCACGTTGTCGTGCGCGTCGAGCCCCAGTCTTCCATCAACCAGAGTTGATGGGTTTTATGGCGGGGTTAAGGGGCTGGGGCTTTGGGTCGATGCGCGATGCGGCGGCACTGTTGGAGTGGGACGCTCAATTGCCGCCATTCACGAGCCAGGCCCGGCTGCCGAAAGCGGATCTGCTGGCTCAACAGCTTTGATCTGCATCTTCAGATAGCCCTTTGAGTGGGACCTCGGGAGCAGATGAAGGGGTTGCTGGCTCGGCGAGTTCCTGGGGAGGGATGCGGGTGATCTCACCATTGCGGAACACGATCAGATCGGTGCCGGTTTGGATGGCGATGCGGCGCGCCTCTTCAGCCGCACGCCGCAAGGCGGCGAGGGAGCCACGCAGAGCTGGATTTGTGGCTTCGCTGATGTCCTTCACGGCTGTCCTCCCTCACTTCACTCTAACAAGATGGGTTGATCGCCCATGTTGTTGAACTTGATCCAATCATCGACATCCTTTTTGTGAAGGGTTTCAAAGTTACGAAGACCTGCGCTAAAGCGGCGGTGGATCACCTCTTCTGGGATCGCATGCCCCCCTTGCCTGACCCTTTCTTGGACACGAATGATGGCAATCTCTGGGTTTGGCAGACTCAGAAAGTAGATGCTCACAGAGTAGCCAAGCGATCTCCATTCGCGGATCTTGCGCCGACAACCTGTTCCTGGCAAGGTGGTTTCAATAGCGAAACCCTCCCTGTTCTTGACGCAATCCGCGATCTCGCGGAGCATCAGCCGGCCGGCTTTCAGCGCTGCTTTTTCAGGCGCAAAGGGCGAGAGACCGACCGCAATCAGATCGGCATTGATGAATCGCAAACAGCGTGCTTCACGTGGGAGGAATGACCTGGCAAATGTGGTTTTTCCGGCACCATTGGGACCGGCAATGATCAAGATTTGCTGGCTCATCGACAACTGTGTTGATGTCATAGACCCAGATCTCATCAAAGTTGCAGAGAAGGGCGTAAGCAGGCTTGGGGGCCTGCAGCAATCGGTTCACATAGGTCTGTGCTTCGCTGGCCTCATCGCCACGAATCGAAGTCACCCAGACGGCAAACGTTTGCAGGGCTTGGGCTGTGCTCAAGGCCAATCACTCCGCGTCTCTGGATTGTGCTGCCATTGGCAGCAATGTGGCGTGCTGAGGTGGATCAGCCCGTCCAGATCTCCTCCAGCTCCAGCCGGAGCTCGCAGCCCTCTAGCACCTGTGCCGCCTCGAGACGCTGGGGTTCGGCTCCCGGTTGCCAGATTTCGACGGCCCGCTGCTCGGGGAACAGCAGCCAGCCCAGCTGGGCGCCGTTGGCCAGGTAGGCGGCCAGCTTGCGGCGCAGGGCCTCGGCCCCGCGGGGGCCCTCATCCGAGGGGGTCACCAGTTCCACCACCAGCTCGGGGCACAGGGGCGGAAAGCCGCGGCGTTGTTCAGGGCTCAGGGCCTGCCAGCGCTGCAGCCGCACCACCGAGGCATCCGGGCTGAGCACCGAGCCGTCGGCCAGGCGGAAGCCCGTGGAGCTGTCGAATACTTCCCAGCCGCCTTGGCGATCGGCCCAGATCTGGAGGCGGCTGCTGAGGAGTGCGTTGCGGGCGCCCGTGTCGCCACCGGTGGGGGTGAGGCGGGTCAGCTGGCCATCGGCCGCCAGTTCGAGCACCGCCTCGGGGTTGGCCTCGCAGACCAGGGCGAACTGCTCCGGCGACAGCCGTAGATCCGCAGGCAGCAGCAGCCCAGGCCAGCTCACGTTGGATTTGTGAGGATCCTTCGTTGGGGCGGCGGTGGGGGCGATGTTCATCTCCCCTGCAGCAAGGGTTATTCAATTTAGGCAAGGTCATTGGACGGACCAGGTGCTGCCGAATTGCGCCGCACGCAGCAACTAGATTTGATGGATCTTGAGAGCTGCCTGTGCTTCCTGCCGCAGCCCCCGCGCCCTGCTGCATGGCCGGCGATCAGGCCCGCGCCCTGCTCAAGGCCCTGGCCGACCCGATTCGCCTGCAGGTCGTCGAGGCCTTGGGGGCCGGTGAGCGCTGCGTCTGTGAGCTGACCGAGATGCTGGGGCTTCCTCAGTCAAAGCTGTCCTTTCATCTCAAGGAGCTCAAAGATGCGGGCCTGCTGGCCGATCGCCAGCAGGGTCGATGGATCTACTACCGCCTGCAGACGACGGCCATCGTTGGTTTGCGCGACTGGCTCGACCAGTTGGTCAGCTGTTGTCAGACTTCTGCGCCGGCGCAGGACTGAGCCAGCGCTTGCCGGCCCTGCGGCCCAGGGCAACCAGCAGCAGTCCCCCCACCAGGCTGACCAGCAGCAGGTGCAGGCTGCTCTGCGTCTCGCCCCGGTCCAGGGCCCGGACCAGCTCCAGCATAAGTGACGAAAAGGTCGTCAGTGAGCCGCAGAAGCCAATGCCCGCCCACAGCAGCAGGCGGGCGCGGGTGCTCGCTGTGGCGCTCAACAGACCCAGCAGCAGGCAACCCAGCAGATTGGCAGCGAGGTCCCCGGCGAACAGGCCCTGGAGCCCTCCGTTCGCTGCGCTGGCCAGGCTTTCCAGCTGCCAGCGCAGCAGGGCTCCGGGGATCGCGCCGCCTGCCACCAGGGCGAGCTCGTCGATCTCGCGGCGCAGGTGCGATGGGGACGGGCTCATGCCCCACCCCCCAGCAGCAGGCCCGCCTTGATGGCCAGCAGGCCTGCGCCCACCGAGCCGCCGCTCAGCAGGGCAGCTTCGCGCCAGTGGCGCTGATGCAGCACGACAGACAGCTCTGCCACAAAGGTGGAAAAGGTGCTCAAGCTGCCCAGAAACCCCGTGCCCACCAGAAGCAGCAGGCGCCTGGACGTCTCGCCACAACTGTCTTCGAGACCGACGATCAGCCCCAGGGCCAGGCAGGCGATCCCATTGACCCCGAAGGTGGCCCAGTGCTTGCGCGGCACCATCGGCTCCCAGTGGTTGATCAGGCGAAACCGCATCCAGGCACCCGGCACGGCGCCAAGGGCGACAAGCAGGGCTGCCGATTCGGGTTGCAGAGAGGCGCCCATGGACCAGCTGCAGCACGGTGCTTCAGTCTGGCCCTGATGGGAGCTAACCGGCTCTTAAACAGGGGACTACCGCCTCTTTGCCCGACACCTGAAACGGCTCCGTACATTGACGCCAATCCCCGGACCCTCCTGGTCATGGTCTTCACCCCCGGACGTGAAACCCCCCGCTTTGAGGGCTTTCGCGCCCACCTTGAGGCCAGTTTCCAGAACAGCAATCTGGTGCACCTGAGCGCCGGTAGCTCGGTGCCCCTGCTCAAAAACAGCCTCTGGGTCGTGGTGCGGGGCATGGTCAAGCTCAGCGCCATTTCGCTGCAGGGGGACGAACTGTTGCTGGGGCTGGTGGGCCCCAACGAGCCGTTTGGTGATCCCCTGTCCCAGATCGAGGCCTATGAAGCCCTGACCCTTGGGGAGACCGATCTGCTGTGCTTCAGCTGTGACGCCATCAGCCGCGATCCGCAGTTGGCGGTGGGGCTGCTGCAGGCGGTGGCCCAGCGCTATCGGCAGAGCGAGGCTCTGCTGGCCTTGGTGGGGTTGCGCCGCATCGAGGACCGCGTGCGCGGCTTTCTTGAGCTGTTGGCCACCAGCTACGGGCAGCCTTGCGATCAGGGGCTGCGCCTCAACCTCAAGCTGACCCATCAAGACATTGCTTCGGCTCTCAGCACCACACGTGTCACGGTGACCCGCGTGCTGGGCGTCCTCAAGGACGAGGGCTGGTTGCAGGTCGATGGCCAGCGTCGGCTGGTGGTCAGCTTTCTGCCCGGCAAGTCATGACGCAGGAGCCCTTGCGGCTTCTTGTGCTCGATGGTGAACCGGGTTGGGACCAAGGCCTCGAGGCCACGCTGGGAGCCCATGGATTGGCCCTGCAGCACTGCAGTCGCAGCGAACACGCCCAGCGCGCGCTGGTTGCCGAAGCCATCGATCTTGTCGTGGTCGATCTCGACGGCGGCCGCAACATTTGTCAGGCGTTTGTGCAATGGCTCAGAGCCCAAACCCAGCGGCCGCCCGTGCTGGCTGTGGGTTCGTTGCTGAACGAGCCGCGTCGCGTCAGCCTGCTCGAAAGTTGGGCCGACGACGTGCTGCCCATGCCTCTGCCGCTGGCCGAATTTATGGCCCGCTGCCGCGCGTTGGGACGCCGCCATCGCTACCGCCTGGTGCAACAGCAGCAGCTGGCGCCCCAGACCCTGTTGCGCCATGGCGGCGTCGAGCTATGGGTGAGGAGCACCGCGTCTGCCGCGATGGTGTCCCGGTCGCGCTCACCCCGCGAGAATTTCGTTTGCTCGAACATCTGCTGCGGCACCCCGGCCAGGTCTTTGATCGGGTCAGCCTGCTCGAGCAGGTCTGGGGCGAGTTCAGCGCCCTGGAACTCGACCCCAAGACCGTCGATGTCCACATCCGCTGGCTGCGGGCCAAGCTCGAGCCCGAGCCGGCGGCGCCGCGCTTGATCGTGACCGTTCGCGGTCGCGGGTACCAACTCGGCTGAAGCGTCATGCCCCCTGCACCCACCCATGGCCAGAATGAACCCATGGACGCGTCGCTGCTGCTCGTCGAAGACGACGAAACCATTCGCGAGACCATCGCCGACGCCCTGAAGCTGGAGGGGTTCGCGGTGACGGCCTGCGGCAACGGCCGCGATGCCCTCAATGTGCTGGAGCGCGACAAGGTCGCTTTTGCCCTGGTGGTTCTGGATCTGATGCTGCCGGGCCTGGGCGGCCTCGATGTCTGCCGCGCCCT
>VGQR01000023.1 GCA_016882345.1 Cyanobacteria bacterium K_DeepCast_35m_m2_023 | reverse complement strand
AGCACAGCGGTGTTGGCAATGGCCCGCACATTGGTCGTGCCATTGGTGTGATGGGTGATGCCCATCGCCCAGGCAAACACCGTGGCCCGCGCCGCGGCGATGCGCTCGGCCGCCAACGTAAGCTCTTCACGGCTCAGACCGCAGCAGGCGCTGATCGCCTCCCAGCTGGTGGCCTCAAGCTGGGCGATCAACGGCTGCCAGCCCTCGCTGTGGGTCTTCACAAACTCCCAGGCGATGGCACCGCGCTCCAGCAGCGCCTTCTGGATGCCCAGCAACACCGCGGTGTCTGAGCCCGGGACCGGCTGCAACAGGATCGAGGCAATGTCCGATCCACGCAGCATCGAGCGAATCGGAAACGCCGGCGAGCCGAACTTGAGCAGACCCACTTCAAGAATCGGGTTGATCACAATCACCGTGCCGCCCCGGGACCGCAGGCGGATCAACTCGTTCATCAGGCGGGGATGGTTGGCCGGCGCATTGGAGCCCAACAGCACCACGCAGTCGGCTTGCTGCAAGCCCTCGAGGTTGACGTTGGAGGTGCCGCTGCCAAAGGCCTGCTGCAAGCCAAGGGTCGAGGGGGCATGGCACAGGTCCGAGCAATCGGCCAGATTGTTGGACCCCATCGCCCGCAGCAGCAACTGCAGCAAAAACGCCGCTTCATTGGAGGAGCGCCCGGAGCTGTAAGAGGCCACGCGCTCGGGCGCCGGCCTTGCAAAGGCCTCGGCCGTCAGGGCGTGCACCTCATCCCAGCTGATCGGCGCATAGTGATCCCTGCCCTCGCGCCGTATCAGCGGGCGATCCAGGCGGCCCAGGCGATCGCAGAACGCCGAATCGAGCTGCTGCAGTTCGGCCAGTGTGCGGCCTGCAAACACCTCCGCCGGCACCGCCGGCTGCAGCTCGGCGCTGATCGCCTCCACGCTCTTGAGGCAACGCTGCAGGGGTTCCCCCAGCTCATCGCGAAAGCCGCCGTTCTGCCCCCCCGTGCCCCAGGCACAGCTCAGGCAGGCGCTCTGGTGGTTGAGGGTCTGCCACAGCCGCGGCCCCGCGGGCGCCAGGGTGGAGCGGGCCCAGCCGTCGATCAATGGCCAGCCGCCGCCGCTGTTGAGCGGCTGCTGTGGAGCCACAATCGGCTTGGCAGTGTCCTGATCAGCCATGGCGATGAAGCCGGTGTCGGCTCAACCCTATGAACGCTCGCTGGCGCCTGCGGCAATGGATCCAGCCATGCAACTCTTGAGCTGTGGGCAACAGCATCAAGGAGCACCATGGCTGAGTCGTTCTTGACGAACCTGAAAACAGAAGCCCACACCAGACAACTCAAGCGATCAGCCACACTTGCGAATCATGGCCCAACCAATTCGCTCAAGAAGAAAGACCAATAAAGCCAGGCGGGAACAGGCAATCATTGAACCCAGTCAACAAATTCTCGCAAAGAAGAGCAGCTACCCCAAAAACGTTCGAATCAATTCCGCAAACTTGCAAGCCTCTTGCATGCAGCGACGCACTGACTGACACGCTGTTTGCAATCAGTCCATGCGCAAAATATCCAGAAGCCTGGCGGCGTTGACGATGCTGCACGACTGATTTCACATCGAGGCTATGGCCTACCCAATCAGAACAATGCTCACCGTCACTCGAGACAACTGATCTCCATTTCCCACCTCATGGCTGGCGTTCAGGCACGGATTGGCAACGCAACCAAGAAAAGCTCTCCAAAGCGTTCAAGAACCGCATCCCAATCCTGGTGATGGCTGACATGAGGACGGGGTCCCAACTCCAAAATGCAACCGCGAGTGCCGCATCGACCTCCTGCACGTCGGCGGCGACGTCAACAGGCGATGGACCCCGAAGGTCGACTGGCCAGACCTGACGCCATGACGACCATCAAAAGCGTTGTGGCCGTTACAAAGCAGACGCCAACCGCTCTGATCGGCAGCTGTGGGGTCGCGCGCAGATCGGTTGACGGCTGATCACAGCGATTGGACCAACAGATTGAGTCCAGCCAGCACCAGCACCCCAGCCAGGACCCGGCGAATCCAGACCACCGGCCAGTGACGGCTACCCAGGCCGGAGCCGATGCCACCGCTGAGCGCCACAGCAGCCAGCATCGCCAGCAGCTCCGGGCGCCACTGGGCTGCCAGGAGCTCAGGCCTGGCCCACCACAGACCGGCCAGACCGGCGATGGAATTGAGCAGGATGAACAACACCGACACCGCAGCGGCCTGTCGGGTGCTGCACCAACGGCACAGCAACAACAGCGGCGTCAGAAACACCCCACCACCGGTTCCCGTGAGACCGGCGAGCAGGCCCAGCGCCCCGCCGCTGGCAGCCAGCACCGCTGGTCTGGGCGGTTGCACCTGCGTCGGGTCCTGCGCGCGAACGCCGAGCCGCCAGGCGGCAAACAACAACACGACCCCCACCAGGCGGCGGAACCAGACGCTGGGCAGGTGCAGCCAGCCGCCCAGAAAAGCCGCCGGAACGGCAAGCACGTACACCGGCCACAGCCGCGACCAGGGCAGATGCCCGGCGCGCAGAAAATTGCAGCAGCCGATGCTGGCCACGGCGGTGTTGAGCAGCAACGCCAATGGCTTGATCTGCTCGGGCGATTGACCCGCCAAAGCCAGCACGGCGATGTAGCCCGATGCCCCTGCATGGCCCACCACCGAATAGAGAAACGCCACCACAGCCAGCGCAGCGATCAAGGCGGGGGCAGCCATGCTGAAGGCGAACAAAGCGGTGGGTGCATGCTCGCGGCAGACCAGGCCCGACACAACTGGCAGTCCATCGGCCTGGTGCTGGCAGCGGGGGCGGGCCGCCGTTTCGGCGGCCCCAAGGCAACGGTCTGCATCGATGGTGAACGGCTCGTCGATCGGGTCGTGCGGGTCCTGCGCCAGGGAGGCTGCCCGCGGGTGCTGGTGGTGCTGGGGGCCTGGGTGGGCCCCGTTGCCGATGCCGAAGTGATCGTCAACGCCGACTGGCCAAACGGCATGGGGGGTTCTCTGCGCGTTGGCCTGACGCATCTGCTGGCAGAACCCGCTGTCGGGTCAACTGAGGCAGGCCCACGGCGGGCCGTGGTCACCCTGGTGGACCTGCCAGGCCTCACCCCTGCGGCGGTGGCGCACCTCTGCGACCAGCACGAGTCGTTGGTGGCTGCTTGCTATGGCAATCAGCAGGGCCATCCGGTGCTGATCGGTGAGCAGCACTGGCCGGCCTTGGTGGCTGAGCTCAAGGGTGACCGCGGCGCGCGCCACTACCTGCAGCGCCAAAGCGCTCGGCTGATCCCCCTAGAGCACCTGGCCAGCGGCGATGACCTGGATGAACATCCATGAACCCGAGCTGACGCACCCAGGCGCCGCCGCCAAGTTGCGAATCAATCATCAGGCAATCCACGTACCCCCAAAGAGCGACAGGCAGAGGGCATGCCGCGCTGGCCAGCTGTGACGTCCATTGCACACCCTTCATCAGCTGGCGAATGGACTTTGCCAAATCGGCCGAGGAGAAGCTATTTGCGCTGATGATGCTGGGTGACGACCGCGCCATTCAGCGCACCGACGTCTACGCCGCACAGCCAAGGGGATGGCCTGGGCCCCAGAACGACCCGATACGCTGCCGCCAGCACTGTCGGATTTCGCTGATGGCCAGCATGCCGCTCTGGCAAGAGCTGCTGGAGGCGGTTCAAGCCGGAGAAACCGTCGCCCTGGCCACGGTCGTGCAGATCGAAGGCTCCACCCCCCGCCCGCCCGGAGCCTCCCTGTTGCTGCGCCAGGGCGGCGCGGTAGTGGGAGCCGTCAGCGGCGGCTGTGTCGAAGCCGACCTGCTGGACGCGGCTACCGCCGTGATTACCAGTGGCCAGCCCCAGCGGCGCCGATATGGCGCAGTCGACAGCGATGACCCATTCAGCATCGGTCTCACCTGCGGCGGCAGCCTCGACGTGGTGATCGAGGCCATCGGAGCGGCATCCGGCCGGGGTGCAACCGAAATCGACCAGGAGTCGACAGCGTCGGTGCTGGCCGCCCTGGCCAGCGCCATCGCGCAGGACCAAACAGCCCTGCTGGTCAGTCGATTCGATGGACAGGCGGGCTTGCGCCTGCTGACATCGATGGGAACGACAGCCGGGTGCCTGGGCTGCGCCAGCCTCAACGCCAGAGCCGACGTGCTGTGGACGCGCCTGCAGGCCAACAACCAGCCTGCGTCCACCAAGGCGGGAACGACACCCGAATGGCCCAGTGAAGCCTGGCTCGATCCAGGTGAGCAACCCGCCCAGGTGCCGCTGGTGCTGAGGCTGCACCGGCCGCGCCCGGCCTTCTGGATCATCGGAGCCATCGACAGCAGCGCAGCTCTGGCCCAGCTGGCGCGCCAGCTGGGGTATCGCGTCACGATCGTCGATGCCCGCGAGCCATTTGCGACCGAACGCCGCTTCCCCATGGCCGATGCGGTGGTCTGCGAGTGGCCCGACACCTGGATGGAGCAACAGACCATCCACCCAGACACGGTGATCGCCGTGCTCACCCACGACCCGAAGTTCGACATCCCCACGCTGTGCCTGGCGCTGCGCAGCCCTGCGGCCTACGTGGGTGCCATGGGCTCGCGGCGCACCAACGCCGACCGCCTCGAGCGCCTGCAGCAGGCCGGCCTCAAGGCAGCCGAGATCCGCCGACTGCGGGCGCCGATCGGGCTGGATCTGGGTGGACGCTCGGCCGAAGAGATGGCACTGGCGATCCTGGCCGAGGTGGTGATGCTGCGCCAGGGCGGCAGTGGCCAACCCCTGTGCGACAGCTTGGGGCCGATCCATCACCACTGAGCCCTAAGACCCAGCAGCCGCTGGTGTTGATCAGGCCCAGATCTCCAGATTCTGGGGGGTCCACTGGTCTAAAGCCACACCACGCAGCAGAACCGACTGCTGATTGAAGGGGAGCTCAACCCGGACACCGTCAACACTGCCGACCACCCGGGCCTGCTGACCTTCGGCCCAGAAACCGCGCAAATCGAGGCGATCGCGAGCCGAGTCAAAGCCTTCGATCGTGAGCTGACGGCCCCAGGCGTAGCCCAGTCGAAACTGTTCCGCCTGCTCACTGCGCGCCTGCAGCTGTGTGTCACTGCTGCCGACCACCACATCCACTGAGGGGAGCAACACGGGGACGGTGGTGCCAAAGCCGCCGGTGATCGGATCCTGGGGTGCTGGCTGGACAGCATCCAGGACGTCACCGTTGAGCAGCACCAGCGCAGAATCAAGACTGCTCAGCTGGCCAGCGGCTGGAATCACGCCCTGCACATAAGAGCGCGCCGCTGCGCCCGGCTGCAGAGGCATGCCCCAACTGGGGGGCTTCAGCGTCACAAGCCAGCTGCCATCAGCTTGCTGGCTTTGCTGCAGGCTGAAATCGGACACACCGCGCAATTCATAGCGACTGCGGAAGCTGACACTCCACTGGTTGAGCAGCTGGCTCCCCTGGTTGGAGAGAACGAGCTGTCCCTCTAAAGCACCGTTCCATTGACTGCTGAGCTGCAGAGACACAGCGAGGTCGCCACTGACCACCGGTACCGGCTCCACAGGTGCAGGTGCCACGGGCGTCGGCTCCACAGGCAACGGAACCACCGGCTGCGGCTGCGGCTGCAGCTCCACCGGCACAGCCGGGCCGCCACTGGTCGGATCCTGCAACACATCAGCCAGATCGAACAGGCCATTGCCACCGACAATGGCGTCAAAACGCAACCCTGAAGCCGCGGCGATGTCAGCGAAGCTACGGCCATTCAGCCAGAAATCGGCTGCCGCCTCAATCAGGCTCTCTTGATCACCGACCGCATCATTGGAGAGGTCCCAAAACATGACACCACCAAGGCCCTTCTCGCGTGCCCAGGCACTCTTGAGGGCAATGGTCGCCGGGGTCTCGAACGAACTGAAGATGCGCTCAGCCGCGTTCCACAGATAGGCGGCCTGGGCGTTGTCATCCCAGATCAGCTGCCAGCCGCCAGCGCGCCGCTGAGCCAGCAGATCTTTGTAGTCATAAACCCCCGCTTCAAAGGAACCAGGGGCGGCGCCAGAAGCGTTGTCGCGGTAGCCGTAATCGCTCACTCCGTAGTCGTCCGCACTGGACTGCACCCCTGTCCAGGCACGGGTGTAAGCAGGGGCCCCCAGCACGATCTGTGCGGGGTCAACGCCGGCCTGCAAATAGCGTTCGATCGCCGTACTGATGTCGTAACCGATCGCATCGCCACGCAGCGGAGCCTGATGACCAGTCGATGACTCCCAGGTGCCGTGGAAGTCGTAGGTCATCACATTGAAGAAATCGACAAACTCCTTGAGCTCGTTCAGGCGGAAATTGGGAATCTTGTCGACCCCGGCTGCCGACGCCACCGAGATCTCATAACGCCGGCCCTGCTCGGCGCCAAGGGCATCGAGCTTCTGGCGCAGCAGCCCTAGGGTCGCCACATAGTTGACACCATCAGCGCTGGAGACGGCATTGCTGTCGAGGCCACCGCCACCCGGGTACTCCCAGTCGAAGTCAACTCCATCGAACATCGTGTATGTGCGCAGAAAGTCCACCACCGATTGGGTGAACACCTCGCGCTCAGCGGCCGTGTCCAGGGTCGTTGAAAAGTTGCCCGACAAGGTCCAGCCACCGATGGCAACGCTGGTGCGCAGGTGTGGATGCAGGGCCTTGAGCTCGGCGATCTGGTTGAAATTGCCGAACACGGTCTGCGCGCTGCGCGGATCCTCGGGCGCGTAGGACCAACTGTCGGCCTCACCGCCAACCGCATCGTCGGGATCGGTGAAGCGCTTTTCGGTGGCGGCGTAACTGTCAAACAGCTGCAGGCGGCCATCGCTACCGATGCGCGTAAAGGCGTAGATCAGGTGGGTCAGGCGATCGGCCGGCACATCGGCGATCTGCACATCGCGGCCGTAGATCGCCCACTCGGGAAAGTAAGCAGCCACGATCGGTGTGGTGGTTGACATGACAGGTGCGTCCTCGGTCTGACGTCACGGTGCCTGCCCCGCCCAGGGCACCACATCCTGCAGATGAAGGATTCCCTCAGGGCACCAGACCCATGCGCACCGCCAGGGCTGCCGCGGCCGTGCGGTCACCGACCTGCAACTTCTGCATGATGCGCTGCACGTGATCGCGGGCCGTGACCTCGGCGATCTGCAGACGCGCAGCGATCTGCCGATTGGTCAGCCCTTGGGCCAGCAGGGGCATTACCTCCAGCTCCCGTTGGCTGAGCGCATCGCTGGCCGGTCCGCCGTCGTCCAGCAAGCCTGCAAACGCGGGTCCGCGATAGCGCCGCTGCTGGGCCACGGCCTCAAGGGCGCCGACCAGCTCACCACTGCCGTAATGATCGCTGCAAACCAGCGCGTTCACACCCAGACGCCAGGCAGCCCGTGCCAGCGCCGCCTGCAGAGGCTCGGCCATCGCAACCAGGATGCACGGCGGGTGCTCCCGTTGGCGCAGCTCCTGTAGCAAGGGCAGCACCGGCCCGTCCTTGAGGCTGATCTCGGTCAGCAGCAGCACGTTGGCGGTCTCGGCAGGCAGATGGGCACGCAGGGCATCGCAGGTCTCGCAGACCGCCAGCAGGCACTGCGGCAACAAGGGCGGGTCGGGCTGCGCCTCCTGCAACTGCAGGGTCAACAGGTTGGCGTAAGCCCGATGGGCCGTGGCAATCAACAGACGCCAGCCCTGCAGGTGCTGATGCACCTGCAGGGCTGTGTAATCACGCAACCGTTGCTGATCCTGCATGGGCTCCAGTCTCATGGGTCGGCGCCGTGCAGGGTTGTGCTGCCGACGATTGGTCGACCTGAACAAGCGCCGACAGATCGCGGTGCCGGTGCCCCTAGCGTCTGGCCCATGCAGCCGTCCCCGACCCACGATCAGCTGAAGCGCCCCCTGGGGGTGTTGCGACTGTCGCTGACAGCACGCTGCAACCTGGCCTGCCCCTACTGCCTCCCGGATGGCCAGGAACCACCGGGGCTGCTTAGTGGCGAGCAGCGGTTGGCGGTGATCAGCGCGGCCGTTGCGCTGGGGGCCAGCAGTCTGAGGCTCACCGGCGGCGAACCCCTGCTCCATCGCGGGCTGGAGGCCCTGATCAGGGCGGCCCAACCCCTGCGCCAGCACGGCCTGCGCGAGATCGCCCTCACCAGCAATGGCACCCTGCTCAGCCGCGAACGGGCCCTGGGCCTCAGGGCGGCGGGCCTGGATCGCCTCACCCTGAGCCTCGATGGGGCCAACGGAGCGGCGGTGGCGCGCATGGCAGGCCTGGCCGACTCAGCCGCCGGCGAGCGCACCCTGCACCAGGTGCTGACTGCGCTCGAGCACGCCCGAGCCGCCGGCTTTGACCCGGCCCATGGCGCCCTCAAACTCAACGCCGTGATCCAACGGGGCGTCAACGACGACCAGCTGCTGCCCCTGGCCGAGCTGGCACGGACCCACGGGGTGGAACTGCGCCTGATCGAATTCATGGATGTGGGCAACCGCAACAGCTGGCAACCCAACGCCGTGCTGAGCGCCACCGAGATGGTGCAACGCCTGAGCACGCGCTGGCCGCTGGAGCCCCTGGGTCGGCCGCAGCACGGCACCGCCAGCCGTTGGCGCTACCGCGATGGGGGCGGTCAACTGGCCGTGGTCGCCTCGATCAGCAACCCCTTCTGTGGGGATTGCAACCGCCTGCGCGTCACCGCCGATGGCGTCGCCTACACCTGCCTGTTTGCCGAACCCAGCAGCGGCCTCGACCTGCGCCCCTGGCTGCAGACAGACACGCCTCCCGGAGCCCTGACCGCAACGATCGCCTCCCTGTGGCAAAGCCGCAACGATCGCTACAGCGAAGAACGGCAAAGCCAGATGCCACCCCATGCCAGCCCTCGCCACGCCGAAATGGCCTACCTGGGGGGCTGAAGCGAACCCTGACTCGCCGCCGCACATCAACCAACCGCCCTGGGTAGCGTGACGGCCATGGCCGATCCATCCAGCAACGCCGCTTCGCCGATTCGCGTACGCCTGTTTGCCGCCCTGCGCGAACAGGCCGGCTGGGCCGAACGGGACTGGCCGAGTCAGCAGGCCGCCATCCCCCCGGGGAGTCGGACGGCCAGCCCCCAGACCCCGCGCGCGATCTGGATGGCGCTGGCGCTGGACGGGAGCTTTGACAGCGTGCGGACCGCCGTCAACCAGCACTTTGCAGATCCCGACACGGTCCTGCAGCCCGGAGACGAATTGGCCTTCCTACCGCCCATCAGCGGCGGCTGAGCAGCATGGAGAGCACACCCGATCTGAGCTTGAGGATCACGCTGCACAGCGCGCGGTTCGATGCGTTGGCGCGACTCGAGGTCTGGCACGACGAGCTCGCACAACGGGACAGCAGCAACGCCGCCGAGAGCCTGTTCGTGGGTCGCGTGCGACCCACCGCCGGCGATGGCGTGGCCCTGGAGGCCCTGGAGCTGGAGCACTACCCGGGCATGACCGAACGGCAGCTCGAGCAGCTGGCCGACCATTGCTGTCGCCGTCACGGCGTCAGCAGCTGTCTGATCGAACATCGCATCGGTCGGGTGCTGCCGGGCGAGGCGATCGTGCTAGTGGCCGTCGGCGCCGATCGCCGTGGTCCAGCTCAACGCTGCTGCCACGAGCTGCTCGAGAGCCTCAAACACGACGCTCCCTTCTGGAAGCGCGAATGGCGAACCGATGGCCGCCGTCAATGGCTTAACGGCAACACACCGCTCTGAGCTGGCAACACCGGAGCCGCAGCCCTGCGACACAGGAGCGGGCCCAGCCGCCAGAGGGGTCAGCCGTGATTGGCTTCGCTGGCTGGGGCAGCGGCGGGATGACGCCAGTCGCCATGGCGTCCTCCGCTCTTGGCCAACAGCCGCACCGGACCAATCGTCATCGCCGGATCCGCCGACTTCACCATGTCGTAAAGGGTGAGCAAGCCAACCTGCACGGCGGCGAGAGCCTCCATCTCAACGCCGGTGCTGCTGGTGGTGCGGGCGGTGGCCTCGAGCCGCAAGCCAGCCGCGTCGGCGCTGGCCTCAATCAGAACCGACACGCCACTGAGGGCGATCGGGTGGCACAGGGGGATCAGCTCCCAGGTGCGCTTGGCCGCCTGGATCGCCGCCACCCGGGCCACCGCCAGCACATCGCCTTTGGCGGCGCGGCCGTCCAGCACCAGGGCGAGCACATCGGGAGCCATGGCGATGAACCCCTCGGCGGTGGCCTCACGGCGACTGGGGGTCCGATCCCCCACTTCGATCATGTGCACCTCGCCGGCAGCGTTGAGATGGGTGAGCTCGCTCATGCGGGCAATCGGCACTGACACCAGCTTGCCCGGCCCGGCCCCACACTGATCCATGACCAGCAGCACAGCAACGGCGATGGACCTGCGCAGCCACTGCTTCAGTTTTGAGGCCGAATTCACCGCCGATCTGCGCTGCATTCCGATGGCGGTGCGCCGCAAGCTCGACCTGGCCGGCCTCAAGCTCAAGCTGGTGCATTGGACCGAGCTGACCGAGGCCGAACGGCAGGCTCTACTGGCCTGGTCTGATGACCCGGAGGCCATTGCCAACCTGCACGATCACCTCGTGCAGCGCACGGCCGAGCTCAGCCCCGGCCCAGCCACCCCCTTGCCAGCGCCGCTGCACGAGCCCTGGCAACAACCCGAGGCCTGGCCGGACACCGTGCTGGCCAGCTGCAGGCAGCTGGGCCTCACGCCCTTGACCAGCGCCTGGTCAGGGCTCAACGAACTGCAACGCTTCGCCCTGGTGAAACTGAGCCATCCGGGGCACGAGCACCGCAACCTGCCGCGTGCCCTGGCCGAGTTCGGGGCGCTGGCACCCCAGACCTGACCCCGGGCATGGGGTCTGCGGCTCACGGCGCCGGGTGCTCAGGTCGGCAGATAGCGCGGTCGTTGTGGGGCCGGCACCGGCTCGATCACCACGGCTGTGCCGTAGCAGAGCACCTCGGTGGCGCCGCCACTGCCGCTGGTGACATCGGACCCGTCGTAGCGGGTGCCGACGATGGCATTGGCCCCCAGCAGCAGCGCCTGCTCGACCATCTGGTTGTAAGCCGCCTCCCGCGTCTGCTCGCACATCTCGGTGTAGGCGCCGATACGGCCACCGATGAGCTGCTTGAGCCCGCCCAGAAAACCCTGCACCAGGGTGGGCGAGCGCACAACGATGCCGCGCACGATGCCCTTGTACTCGCGGATCGCGTAGCCCTCAACCGTGAACGTGGTGGTCACAACAAGCGGTTGCAACATGGTTCGACATCCGGCTGAGCACGGTTTAGCCCAAGCTGCCCGTCCGGGCCTTTGCTGAACTGGAGGAACCATCGGGGTCCCGCCGTGCGCTTGAAGCGCCCCTCCACCTACCTGTGTGCCTTTCTCACCCTGCTGAATGACCGGCTGGGCGAAACCCTGATCTTTCCCCTGTTGCCGTTTCTGCTGGCGAGCTTCACCGGTGACGGCCGCGTCCTGGGTCTGCTCACCGGCAGCTACGCGGTGGCCCAGTTCCTGGTGACGCCTCTGATCGGCGCGCTCAGCGATCGCTACGGCCGCAAACCCGTGATCGCGGTCTGTGTGTCCGGATCGGTGCTGGGGCTGGGGCTGTTTGCCTTCACCCTGATCTTTCCCTGGCAGCAACTGGCGCCGGCGGCCCGGGCAGCGGGGGTCCCCCTCGCCCTGTTGTTCATAGCCCGGCTGATCGATGGGGTCAGCGGTGGCACCGCCGCCACGGCCGGTGCGGTCCTGGCCGACATCTCACCGCCCGAGAAACGCGCCAAAGCGTTCGGCCTGATCGGGGTCGCCTTCGGCCTGGGGTTCATTCTTGGCCCCGCCGCCGGTGGCCTGCTGGGGCGCATCAACGTCACCCTGCCGTTGCTGCTGGCGGTGGCCATCGAGATTCTCAACCTGATCCTGGTGCTGACACTGCTGCCTGAAACCCACCCTCCAAGCGCGCAGATTGCCCTGCCCCGCAAGCGGGACTTGCAGCCGATCAACCAGCTGGGCCAGGTGTTCGCCAACCCCCGCGTGCGGCTATTGTGCGGGGCCTTTCTGCTGTTTTTTCTGGCCTTCAATGGCTTTACGGCCATCCTGGTGCTGTATTTCAAACAACGCTTCTCCTGGGGTCCAGGGCTGGCGGGAGCGGCCTTCCTGGTGGTGGGGGTGGTCGCCACCGTGGTGCAGGGTGGCCTGATCGGGCCACTGGTCAAACGCTATAGCGAATGGCGCCTGAGCCTGACGGGCCTGGGCCTGGTGATCGCCGGCTGTCTTCTGATTCCAACGGCCAACGCCAGCACTGCCCCATGGGTGGTGTTCCCGGCGGTGTCGCTGCTGGCCCTGGGCACGGGCCTGGTGACCCCTTGCCTGCGGGCCCTAGTGTCACGCCGGCTCGAGGGCAGCGGCCAAGGGTCGGCGCTCGGCAGCCTGCAAAGCCTGCAAAGCCTGGGCAGCTTTGTGGGACCGCCCCTGGCGGGGCTCGCCTACGAAACCCTGGGCAACACCAGCCCCTTCTGGCTGGCGGCCGTCCTGCTCGTCGGCGTGGTGCTGCTGGTCAACGGTGGCCTGCCCAGCGATCCCCAGTCCGCCCGTCAAGCAAGCTGAACACCAAAACCATCGAGGCTGCATTGCTACCTTGCCGACAGAGGCAGCGGTGGCGCCGGCGTTCAGGGCGGCCGTGAAGACGAAGGGCAATGACGCAGGAGCAAACACCAGAGTCCATGGCCCCAGAGCTCATGCTCAACCGGGAGCTCAGCTGGATCGACTTCAACTACCGCGTCCTGGCCGAGGCCCTCAATGAGCATACACCGTTGCTCGAGCAGGCCAAGTTCAGCGCCATCTTCAGCAACAACCTCGACGAATTCTTCATGGTGCGGGTGGCTTCACTGAAGTCACAGCAGGAAGCCGGCATCACCACCCTCAGCGAAGATGGCCTGACGCCCCAACAACAACTGGAGGCGATTCAGGCCAAGCTCAGGCCCCTGCTCGATCTCCAACAACAACATTACCGTCACTCACTCAAACGCCACCTGCGCGAGTACGGCGTCGACCTGATCGACTACACCCGCCTCAACAAGCGACAGCGGGACTGGGTGGACACCACGTTCAAAGTGGCGATCTTTCCGGTGCTTACCCCACTGGCCGTA
>VGQR01000022.1 GCA_016882345.1 Cyanobacteria bacterium K_DeepCast_35m_m2_023 | reverse complement strand
CCGCTGCTGGTCAAGATCGCTCCCGACCTGGAAGACGACGCCATCGACGCGATCGCGCGCATGGCCTACGAGGAGGGGTTGGCCGGGGTGATCGCGGTCAACACCAGCCTCAACCGGCTGGGACTTGAGCAGCGTCGTCTGCCCCAGACCGGCCGCACCCTGGCCGATGAGGCCGGCGGCCTCAGCGGGGCGCCCCTGCGGGCCCGGGCGCTCGAGGTGCTGCGCCGGCTGCGGGCGGTGGCGGGTCCCGCCCTGCCCCTGGTGGGTGTGGGCGGGATTGACTCGCCCCAGGCCGCCTGGGAGCGCATCAGCGCCGGCGCCTCCTTGGTGCAGCTCTACACCGGCTGGATCTATGAGGGGCCCGAATTGGTGCCGGCCACCCTGGAGGGCCTCAAGCAACAGCTCGATCGCCATGGACTACCGCACATCGGCGCGGCAGTCGGTTGTGGTTTGCCATGGATCGAAGCGCCAGGAAAGGCTGACTGATTCAACAAAATTCGGTAGAGTTTCTCTATTCGAGTCGCTCGCCTTTGGCGTTGGCAGACCTGAAAGAGGCCTTGCTGCCCCTTCGATCCCAATTTTTGGGAGAGCGCGTGTTGCTCGCCTTTGAAGACGGGTTGGTTCAGGGGGTGTCGCTGCGTCAGGGAGCGATCAAAACGCCTGCCTGGGTATCGGTGTTGCCCGCCCAGGCGCTGCAGCGCGGCATGCCCCAGTTGAAAGACCTCTTGGGCGACTTTCTGGGTGATTTGCTGTTGAGCATGGGGTTGATCGGCCAATCTGTCAGCCTGGCCCTGCCTGCTGCGGGTGCCCACTGGCGGGTGGTCGAGTGGCCGTTCGAGGAATGGCCCGACACGCCGATTGAGGCGTTGCGCACCCTGGATCCCGACTTGGGGTTGCCGTTTGCGCTGGCCGATGCGGCCCTCGATCTGCAGCCCTTGCCAGGCCAGCCGCTGCGCTCATTGCTGGTGGCGGCCCCGAGGGCGCTGGTCGAGGCCTGGGTCGAGGTGATGCAGCTGGCAGGCATGCCGCTCGAGCGTCTGCTGCCGGCGCAGGTGTGTCTGCGCCAGGCCCTGCTGCCGCGGCTGCAGCGCCTGGACCCGCGCGATGGCGTGGTGGTGCTGCAGCCGGGCTCGCTGACGACCACCGTGCAGTTCTGGCAGCAGAGCGTGCCGATCTTTGAACGGCTGTTGCCGGCCGACGATCCGCAGCTGGCCGACCAGATCGTGGCGCTGCTGGCGTTTTGTGGCAAGCGTGAGCCGGGTTTCGCCCCACGCCGCGTCTGGCTGACTTCGGCGCTGCCTCAGCAACAGGCTTTGGCCGAAGCCCTGGCGCTGCCCCTTGAGCAGCTCGATTGGCCTGACTACGATTCGCCCGTTGTTCAGGGGTTGGCGCAGGTGCGATGACGACCACACCCCTTGATCTGCTGCGCGAAAAACGGCTTGAGCAGGGTCTGCCCGACCCGGCGATCGAGCAGGCGGTCTGGCGTCGCGCCCTGCTGCAGGGATCCCTGATCGGAGCGCTGCTGATCGTGGTCAGCGTTGGCTTGACGGTGATGTTGTTTGTGCGGCAACGCATGCTCACCGCCGAGCTGGATCGGCTCACCCTGGTGGAAGCGGAGGTCAAGGCCGCCGACAGTCAGCTCATGGCGTCTCGCAGCAAGCTCAAGACGACTAAGGAGGTCAATGCAGGCCTGGTCCAGGGCCTGGTCAACACCCGTTCAAGTTCAGCGTTGATGCGGGATTTGCAGCGACGTGTTCCTGAGGGGGTGCAGCTCACCAGCGTCGAGGTGCCACCCGGCGGCGGAACGCTCAACATCAAAGGCAGTGCCATTGATCCCTTGGCCTTTGCCCGGATCAATGCTCTCCAGATCGAACTGGCCCGCTCACCGCTGCTTGATCCCAGCGGGGTGTCGTTGCGCAAAGCGGTTCGCTCCGCGGCCAGCCCAGCCGACCAATCTCCTGCTGGTGGGGTCACGTTTGAACTGAGCGCCCGGTTCAGGCCGCCCTTGCCACCGATGGCCGAATTGACCCTGCTCAAGGAGCTCGGTGCCACGGGCAAGGCCCTGCGGTTGCAGCAGCTGCAATCGGGGGGGTTGCTGCCATGACCAATCTGCAGGGAACCGCGCCGAGTCCCTGGATCCCGCGTCTGCTGCTGTGGACCCCGGTCGCCTTAGGCGTGTTGTGCGCCCTGGGGGTGTTGGGGATCGGCACCGTGCCATTGCTGACTCAATTGCAGCTGCAGGAGCGCCAGCACGAAGAAAAAAAGGCTCAGGAGGAGCGTTTGCCCCAGCTGCGTGTCGAGCTCCGCCGCGTTGCGGTGGAGCAACAGCGTGCCGAGTTTCAGCAGCAGCGGTTGCTGCAGTTGATCGCCGGAAGCGGCGAGTTGGTCACCTTCATGGCCCAGTTGGATCGCGAAGCGCGTCGCCTTGGAGTCGAACTCCAGCTCTACGAACCCACCACCCTTGCAGCGGCACCCAACCCCGGCGCAGCCGATCCTCTCCAAGGTCAGGCCAAGGGAACCCGCGAGAGGCTCGACCAGCAGTCGGCAGCGGCCAAGGCAGCCGCAGAAGCCGCCAATGCTGACCCCCTGCAGCGCGCTGGCTTGCGCAACACCCAATTGTTGCTGAGCGCCAAGGGCAGCTACCTCAGTTTGCTGGCTTTTTTGAGAGCGATCGAATCCCTGAGCCTGCTGGTGGTGCAGAGCAACCTCACACTCACTCAAGCAGCGCCCAGCCCAACCGTCGAAATGAAAATGGCAGTTTCTCTCTATAGCGCCAAGCTCCGTCCCTAACGTCTGGTGTCTTGTGCTCAGGCCCGATACGATCAACCCGCGATCGATGGGATTTGGCGTGGGCAAAGGCATGGGTAGGCGGCTGGTGGCTCTGGCAGCAGCCGCAACTGCTGCCGGCCAGTTGTCGCACGGCCCTGCTGGTCTGGCTGCACCACGGGACGGCTTCGGGACGGCACCCGCAGCGACTTCTGTTCGGGCCCCTGCTGGCGATCAGCAGGGTTCCATGGTGCTTCGGGTGCGCCGTCTCGACGGCGCGGTTGAGCTTGTGCTGCAAGGCACTGGTCCTTCTCCCAAGTTGGTGCAATCGTCGTCAAGCGGCGCTTGGCAAGGCCGGCTGACGACAGTGGCGCCCCAGGCCCTGCGACTGGGAACCCAGCGTTTGAGCTTGCCTGAGATAGGACTGGAGCAGATCATATTCAGTGGCAGCGGCACCAGTTTTCAATTGGATGTGGTGCCCAGTCAGGGATTGCCTTTGGCGCGTCCAGTTGTCAGTGCCGATGGTCAAAATCTGATTGTTACGTTCAGTGCTGTGCCGCAGGCCTCCCTGCAGACAGCCCGGCCCAACCTGAACCAACCAGGTGTGGTTCCCCAGTCCACCTATGCACCGCCGCTGCGCCCCCGGGCTGTGGCGCCACCGGTCGGAGACATGTCGGTGGGCACAATGGTTCTTGCAAATCGTTCGTTTGTAAGGGTTTTCGGCCCAAGGGTAACTTTGAATCTACGCAATGCATCAGCTATTGACTCTTTAATGGCGTTGGCACGTCAAGCTAGCTACGGCTTCGTTTACATAGATATTGATGCAATACCGCTCTCTAGACAGGGTTCCGCAGGCGCAGCAGCAAATTCAGCTGCCAGCGCAGCAACGACGATAAATCAATCAGGAAGCTCGGCAAGCGTCAACAGTGATGGTGGCGCTTCGGCATCAACAAAAGCAAGCATTGCATACAAGAACGAAGGCGTGCCAGTTACGCTATCGTTAATTAACGAAGAATTTGGAAGGGCTTTCAATAGTATTTTGATCGCTGCTAATTTGCAGGCAAGGCTTGAGGGAAGGACGATTTTTGTTGGTCCAAAAGTCATGGCTAAAACCTTTGGTTACGCTTTGTCAAAGGTTTATCGTCTTAATCAAGTTTCCCCTGGGTCGGCTGCAGATTATTTGGCTAATCTAGGCGCATCGGTGACTAAGGCTAATACAGTTTCTACAGCCGTTAGTACAGGCACTTCTCAGGCTAATTCTGTTGTGGGATCGCCCAGTTCATCTACGACTACCAACAGCAGTACTACGACAGTCGAATCTTATGGTGCTGCTTCGGGCCCTCTGCTTGGGCTTCAAGCCACGACTGACAGCCGTCTAGGGACTATAACTCTTGTTGGGGATGCGGCTTTAGTCTCTGTTGCTGAGCAATATCTGCGTCAGCTTGATCTGCGTCAGCGTCAGGTTGCGCTTAGTGTCAAGATCTTGGATGTTAATTTGGGTAATGATTCTAGGATTGCGAATAGTTTTGCCTTTCGCTCTGGTAATTCATTCATTCTCAGCGAAGATGGACGCCTGACAGCCACATTTGGTTCGCTTACGCCCAATGGCTTGCCCAATCCAGGTCTGACGAGGCCTGATGGAGCATTGTTGGATCAGTTGTCTGCTGTCATTTTGTCAGATTCGACAAAGGTGCTAGCCAGTCCGACACTGATTTTGAGTGAAAACTCTGAGCCAAATGCTGGATCCAGCTCTGCAGCGCCTGCTGCTACTGCTGCGTCCGGAACTCGACGCGGTGGTGTTGCGAGCGTTGCTTCTATTGGCCGAGCGATGGCCAACGAAGGTGCCGTGACCGTTGGCGAGGATGTTGTTGTTGGTTATGACGCCAATACGACTCAGACGACTGTTACTTGCACTCCTCAGTTTGAAAATGCTGGTCTATCATTTGGAGCTAGAATATCAAAAATTGATGACAATGGGTATGTCGCTTTCTCAATGACTCCTGAGATAACTGCTGAATTGCCTGGCGACGTGGTGCCGAACTGTGGTCCGTTTTCAAAGTTGGCTCGTCGCCGCCTTGAGACAGGTGTTTTGAGGGTCAGAGATGGCCAGACCTTGGTTTTAACGGGTGTAATCAGTGAGGACATCTTGTCTTCTGTGCAGAAGTGGCCTGTGCTGGGTGATCTTCCTCTGATTGGCCAGTTTTTCCGCAGAACACGAACTGGCAGGGGTAAAAATGAATTGATAATTATTGTCACTCCAAAGATTTTGCGTGATGATGATTCTGTAGATCCATTCGGCTATGGCTTTCGGCCATCTACCCAGGATGGTCGGCAATTCATGAGCGATACCTGATTGGGGTCAAGGCGCATGGCTGCTGATGCTCAGGGTTCGGATCCCTTGAATCAACAACTCGAAGATGCCCAGCTTGAGTTGCAGCATTTGCAGGAGTTGATTGCTCAAGTGCCTGAACTCATGGAGAAACGTTTTCGCCGTGAGCTTCACGAGGTCGTGGCGATGAATCAACGCTTATTGGACGAACAGCATGAGTTGTTGATGCAGTTGGAGCCTGCGCATCACCTGGCCTTGCCACAGTCGCCAATGCCTTGGTTCCGGCAGGCTCTACGGCTTGACCAACGTTGGCTGACGATTGGCCTGGCCTTGGCTGGTGTCGTCAGTGTTGCCGTTGCGATCACCACAATTCGTCTGCCTGTCCCTGTGCCGTCGCGGTCCCTGCCGAAGGTTGCATCACCAACACCGCCGACGCGCCGTTCTCCCTCGCCTCTCAGCCGGAATCTTTCCGTGGCGGGCACCGAGATGAGTCTGCTGGAGCTCCAGGCTCGTTCGCCCACGTGGGTCCAGATCAACAACCGAGGGGGTGAACTGTTGATGAAAGATACCTTTGCAATGTCTGGGAACCCCCCCATTCGTCTACGCAATGGCCTGCGATTGATCGCCGCTCGGCCTGAGGTGTTGCTGTTTCGTGTGGACGGTGGACCATGGCAAGCCTGGCCCAAGGACGCCCTGCGTTCAGGCGTCTTGGATCTTGTACCCGCTCATCTCCACTGAAGCCATGACCATCTGCTCCAATCAGAACGGGACGGGAAAGAACGCTTTTGCGGCAATTGGAGCTAGGAATTTCAAAGCTGAAATCGCTCCGCTGACTGCTTCTGCGCCTTTACCGTTCCCTGTTGGGCCCTGGTTGGCTGTTGTTGTGCGCTTGAGTTGTTCGCTGCTGCGTCTGAGCTCGGCTGCCGTCTCCAGGTCTCCAGCCTGGGTGTAAAGCTCCGCCGCATAGCCGAGATCGGCTGCCGCCTCCGCCGTTAGGCCCTGCTCGCTACGGCAGAGGCCACGCGCCAGCCAGCTCACCGCCGCCAAGGGTTGTTTGCGAATTGCGTCGCTAAAAAACTGTTCGGCTGCCTTGTAGCGTCCAGCCTTGGCCGCATGGACACCGGCGTTGTGCAGTTCGGCATAGCCAAACTTGAGTGACGGAGCAATGCCGATCGCCTGGTCCCAATGGGTGAGATTCAGGGCGCCAGGGTCGAGCAAACTTCCGCTCAGATCGGCCTGGCGTAGGTCGGCTCCCTCGAGCGAGGCCCCTAGCAGGTTGGCGCCTCGCAGCGATGCGCCCTGCAAGCTGATGAACCGCAGGTCGGCACCCTGCAGGTTGGCACCATCGAGGCGAGCGCGGCTCAGGTTGGCCCGTTGCAGCTGGGCCTTGCGCAGATCGGCATCGCGCAGATCGGCGTGCACCAGGTCGGCGTCCTGCAGTTTGCAGCCCGGGCAACGGCGCTGCTGCAAAAGGCGGATGAGGTCGTTTTGGTTCGTGGCGATGGCGGCATGGAAGCCGTTGACAAGCAACACAACGACCAACCCGCGCAGAGCGCAGGCCTGCCAGTCCCATTGGCTGCTTGCGCCCATGGTGAGAATTGGATCAATGAAATGTTTATAGCGCTCTTCTTGTTTTCCGTCCTACGTTGTTACGAGCCTGACGACGGCAACAGGCGATGGCGGCCAGCAGTTCGCTGCGTTGCCGGCGCCCTTCTGGTTCGTTGATGGCGGGACCAAATCGCCAGCCTTCGTAGCGCTGCTGCAAGGTGGCCAGGGGGCTGGCCAGGGCTGGCACCTGCGCACCGACGCGCCGGCAATAGCTCGCCAAGCTCTCGCCGGGGTGAAGCGGGTAACCGCAGCGCTCCAGCAGGCGCAGCAGCCCCTCGAGCTGTCGTCGCGGCGTATCGCCCTGGGGGGCCTGCCACAGCAGCGGTACCAGCACGATCGCCAGGGCTGCGGCCATGACCCCCAGGGCCATCAGTCCCTGCCAGCTGCTGTCTCCAAGCAGCTCGCGCTGGCGTTGGCGGTCAAAGCCCATAACCCACAGCTGCCAGCGGTAGTCGAGCCCCTGCCATTGGTTGACCGCCAGCTGAATCCACCCCGGGGATGGCCGGGCCAGGCGTTGCTGGTCGGCCGGGCTGAGGCTGGCCGCCAGGGAGCGCCGCACCCGCTCGGGCACCACCCAGGCGGTGGGGTCTACTCCCACCCAGCCTTGCCCTGGCAGCCACACTTCGCTCCAGGCGTGGGCGTCGCTGTTGCGCAGCTCCAGATAGCGGGCACCGCCAGGCTGTTGCCAGACTCCGCCCTGGTAGCCCACCACCACTCGCGCGGGCACACCGGCGGCCCGCATGAGCGCCGAAAAGCTGGCGGCAAAGTGCTCACAGAACCCTGCGCGCGTCTCGAACAGAAAGCGATCGAGCGGGTCGACCGACCCCAGCACGCCCGGTTCCAGGGTGTAACGGAAGCCCTGTTGCACAAACCACTGTCGCGCCAGCTGCAGGCGGCCTTCGGGGCTGGCGCCCTGGCGGCTCCACTGCTGGCCCAGGGCCAGCAGCTGTGGGTTGGCACCCTGCGGTAGCTGCAGATCGAGGGCGGTCGGTGCGATCTGGCGCCAGACGCCGGCTCCGGGCCCGGGCCCCAACCCATACAGGCTGCGCTCCTGCAACGGTGCGCGCCCCAGCAGGCTGCCAGTGATGTTGAGCTGCTGCTGCGGGTCTGTGGGCAGGCCTGCGCCGCTCCAGGGACGCTGGCGCAGGCCATTGGGTTCGACCAGCCAACGCTCGCGCGTAGGGCCACCAGAGGGGCTTGTCTGCAGCCGTGGCGGTGGGACGGCAGCGGCGCTCCAGCTGCTGCCGTCAAAGCGCTGATGCACCAGCACGCGCCAGTAGCGCTGCTTGGGCGGTGGCGGCTGGCCGCTGGCAAAGCTGACACGGGCTGCCAGACCGTTGTCTTCCACCAATTCGGCCAGCGCGCCAGGGTTCAGTGTGTCGCCCAGGCCGGTTCGGCCTCTGGGTTCCAATTGCAGGCTCCACAGCGGCTCCAGCCGCGGCAGCAGCACAAAGGCAGCGATCAGCAATGGCAACGCCAGCGCCACCAGCACGCCACTGCGCCGCAGCACCGGGCCCAGAGGGCTGGGACCCCCTTCGAGGGCCAGCAGCGAGCCCAGGGCCAGCAGGGTGCAGATCCCTTGCAGCAGCGACGCGCCCAGCCCCTGTTCGGCCAGGGCGGCCAGGCCCACCGCCAGCAGCAGCAGCAGGCTGCAGCGACGCTGGTCGTGGTGGCTGCGGGCCTCCAGCAGCTTGAGGCCGCTCAGCAGCCACAACAGGTTGCAGGCGCTTAGTAGCAGGGCACTGCGATCTCCCAGGGAGACCCCCATCCCCCAGGCCAGCAGGGCCAACAGCGTCAGGCCCAGCAGGATCGGCTGGTGTAGGGGCTGGCGCCGCAGCCGCAGGGCCAGCAGCAATGGCAGCAGGACCGCCACCAGGGTCTGCAACTGCCCCTGCAGCAGCAGCTGCAGCCACAGCAGCGCCAGGCACAGCAGCTGCAGCAGGCCGGCGCTGCTCATGCCGGCACGCTGGCCAGAGCCACCAGGCAGCGCTGCAGCTGGGCCTGTCCCGCGGCTGGTGGGATCGCCAGGCCGCCCGGCAGCAGCAGCCCCAGGCTCTCCCCTGCCTGCAGGCCGCGGCAGAGCCGTTCGCACAGGTGTTCCAACGCCCGCTCCAGCGGCAGCGATGGCGCCGGCGCCAGCCACAGACCGGCGGCCTGCTCGGCCTCAAAGCGCTTGCCGTACCAGCCCTGGCCCCGGGCCACGGTCTTCCAGGCCACCCGCTGCAGGCCCTCTTCGGGGCGCAGGGGCCGCAGCTCGTCGAAATGCTCGCTGCCGCTGCCGCTGCTCTGTCGGGCGCCGGGCTGGCGCTGTTCGGGCCGTTGCCGTTCAAGCACCGGGCCCGGCGTGCGCGCTGGCGCGATCGCCAGATCGAGCGGTGGCTCCCAGTAGCTCCAGCAGCGAAACAGGCCCATCGGCGCGGTGGTGTGGATCAGCAGGCGCCCGGGACGCTGCAGGCCCCGCCGCCGCGGTTGCCAGGGCACGCTCAAGGGCGTGTTCCCTGCCTGGAGATGCAGCAGTTGTTGCTCCTGGGGGCGGAGCGCTGGGCTCAGCCAGCGCAACTTGATGGCTGGGCGGGCGCTGCGGCTGATGGCCAGTAGCGGCACATCCGCCGCCTCATCGGCGCAGCTGGGGCCCGCGTCCCGAAGGCGCAGTTCCAGGCCCTGCAGGTTGAAGTGGGTCAGAAACAGGTTGAGCAGCAGCAGCCCCAGCAGCAGCAGGCTCAGCAGCACGGGGCCATTGCTGCGGCCGTTGATGCCCACTAGATAGAGGATGGCGCCGGTGAGCATCCACAGCCCGCCAAAGCGGCTGGGAAGGATGTACAGATTGCGCCGCTGAAGGGTCAGCGTCGGTTCGCGGCGGCTGAGCCGCCGTTGCAGTGTTTGCGGCAGGCGCTCAACGAAGTCCATCGACCTCGGTGATCAGGGCGGCGCTCAGCGCACCCCGCCGCTGGCTGGGCTGGCCGCCATCAAGGCGATGCTCGACCACCGCAGCGAACACCGCCTGCACATGCTCAGGAGTCACGAAGGCGGCTCCGGCCAGGTAGGCCCAGGCGCGGGCCGCCGCCAGCAGCCCCAGGCCCGCCCGCGGCGACAGCGGTGGATGGCCCGCCGTGGCCGCGCGGCTGGCCGCCAGCAGATCGAGCACATAGGCGATCAAGGCGTCGTTTGCCGGCAGGGCGGCGGCCGCGGCCTGGGCCTGCTGCAGATGCTCAGCGTTCAGCAAGCCATCCAGGCTGGCCAGGGGCACCCGTTGGCCGGCGAGCATGGCGGCCTCAGCTGCGCGGTTCGGAAATCCCAGCGACAGTCGCATCAAGAAGCGATCGAGCTGGGATTCAGGCAGTGGGTAGGTGCCGCTCTGCTCCAGGCCGTTCTGGCTGGCGATCACCACGAACGGCTGCGGCAGCCGGTGGCTGGTGCCATCGATGCTGACGAGGCCGCTGGCCATCGCCTCCAGCAGGGCGCTCTGGGTGCGGGGGCTGGCGCGATTGATCTCATCGGCCAGCAGCACCTGGGCAAACAGGGGCCCGCCCTGAAACCGGAATTGCCCGGTGGTTGGATCCAGCACATTGATGCCGGTCAGATCGGCCGGCAGCAGGTCGCTGGTGAAGTGCACCCGGCAAAACTGCAGACCCAAGCAGCGGGCCAGCGCTTCGGCCAGCGTTGTTTTGCCCATGCCCGGCAGGTCTTCGAGCAACAGGTGCCCGCCCGCCAGCAAACAGGTCAGCGCCAGGCGGATTTGATGCTCTTTTCCCAGCAGAACGGTGCCAAGCCGCTCAACAACCTCGACCAGGATCTGCTGGCTGATGGGAATGCTGAGGCCCGCCACACCCGTCTTCCAAGCCAGGTTTGAGATTAACCATGGGTTCGATCTGGGTGCCGAGCCGGTTGAAAGCTGGCCTAAGCGTGGTCGCGGCGGCGCCACAGCCAGTGCCCGACCCGCGCGATCTGCTCCAACAGTTCGACCGGCAGCTCACGCTGCAGGCTGAGATCCACCTGCCAGGGAAGCAGCAGATCATTGAGTTGTGCCATCAGGTGCAAGCGATCGTTGTGTGTCAGCGTTGCGCCCCCCAGGCAAAGGTCAAGATCTGAACCGGGACGGTGGCGCCCCATGGCGCGGGACCCGTAAGCCACAGGGTCCCTGCCGTCTCAGGTGGAATCCCCGGAATCTCAGTGCGTCTGGCAGGGACTGGCGGTTGAGCTTGCGTCATGGTTGTAGTGCTGCCGCTTCCTGCCGCTGGCGCTGCAGAAGCCTGTGGCGCAGCTGTTGAAAGCACTGCAGGTAGCGATCGCAGATGTTGGCGCTGATGTCCTCGGCTGTGCTGCGGTTGTTCGTGTGACGGGTCAGGTTGCGGTCTTGAATCATCAGCATCCAGCTGTCACCGTTAACTGCGCAAGAGATCGCGCACCGTGTTCCAGCCCAGTTCAAAGGTGTACT
This sequence comes from Cyanobacteria bacterium K_DeepCast_35m_m2_023, assembly GCA_016882345.1. The sequence goes on along the minus strand of VGQR01000022.1, from coordinate 2,218 downwards.
CGAAGGCCTTGATCAAGCCCTGCTGCTCACGCTCATTGAGCGCCGGCGGTTCAACGAATCGCTCCAGTTGATCGAACGCTTTGCAGTCGTTGGCAAAGCGTTGCTGCCAGCGGATGTCAGAGCCTTCGTTGGCTGGGGTCACGGCAGCGGGGACGCCACAGGGCCAAGGGTAGGTTGCCTGTCTGTGGCTGGAGCGGCTGTGCCCGGTGAAGGGCTCGGTTCTGAGGTGCATGGCGGCAACCTGGCCCAGCGGGCGCTGGCACTGGGAGTGCGGCCGGGGCGGCTGCTCGATGCCAGTGCCTCGCTGGCGCCGTTGCGCTGGTCGGTGGCCTGGCAGGCCAGCACTGCTGGGGCCGCCCTGGCGGGGTTGCGGCCCTATCCCGATCGCGGCAGCACTCGGCTGCGGGGCGTCTTGGCCGGCCTGCATGACCTCGACCCGGCCTGGGTGCTGCCGGGCAATGGCGCCGCCGAGCTGATCACCTGGGCCGCGCGCGATGCCGCTGCAGCGGGTGTCAGCGCCCTGCCGGCGCCGGGCTTTGCCGACTATGGGCGCGCCCTGGCCTGCTGGGGTGGGGCCGTGCGCCCCTGGCCCCTGCCGCTGCAGTGGCACGCCGCCTGGCCGCAACCGCTGCCGCCCCCACCCGCCGCCGAGGTGGTGTGGATCACCAATCCCCACAACCCCACGGGCCAGCTTTGGAGCCGCGCTGCGCTGCAGACCCTGCTGCACAGGCACCGGTTGGTGATCGTCGATGAAGCCTTTTTGCCGCTGGTGGCGGGTGGTGAGGCCCAGTCGCTGATTGAGCTGCTGGCGGATCACCCCAACCTGGTGGTGCTGCGCAGTCTGACCAAGCTTTACGGGCTGGCCGGACTGCGCCTGGGCTATGCCCTGGCGTCGCCGGTGCGGTTGCAACGCTGGGCCGCCTGGCGCGACCCGTGGCCCATCAACGGCCTGGCCGAGGCGCTGGCGTTGCGGCTGCTGGGCGATGCGCACCGCTACCGGCGTCACTGCGCCTGGGTGCAGCGCTGGAGTGCGCGCGAAGGCCAGTGGATGAGCGAGCACCTCGCCGCCTTGCAGGGCCCGTTGGGGCGGCTGCGGGTGCTGCCCAGCACGGCCAACTACCTGCTGGTGCGTGCGTCGGTGTCGCTGCAGCCCCTGTGCCAGGCCCTCGAGCAGCGCCATGGGGTGCTGGTGCGCGACTGCCGCAGTTTTGCGGGGCTGGACGAGCACTGGCTGCGCCTTGGCCTGCAGGACCGCCGCGGAAACCTGCGCCTGCTGCGGGCGATGCGGCAGCAGTGGCAATCGCCTGCCACGGGGGGTTGATGGGCTCTGCCTAGCATGAAGGCATGATTGTGATGCCCGCATGAAGGTTGCAACCAAGCGTGTTGGCGCCAGTGGTCAGATCTCTTTGGGAAAGGAGTTCGCTGGGCGCACTGTTCTCATGGAATGCCCTGAGCCGGGGGTGTGGCTCATCAAGGCCGCTTCTACGATTCCTGATAGTGAATTCTGGCTGCATCAGGCGCCTGCAGCAGAGCGGCTCGATCGTGCGTTGAGGGCGATGGATGGTCCGCCGCTGGACGCCGATCTCGATGCACTTGAGCAGCACCTCTCGGATGCTTCATGAGTGGTGAGACGGTTCTGCTGGATCTCAACAACCCTGAGTTCCAGGCCAATTTGCTGGCCCTTCCCAAGCCAGAGGCCTGGGCTGTACTCAACACCCTGCGATTGCTCAAGGCCTTGAGCTGGACGCAGCTGCAGCGCAGTCAAGGGTTGCGCTGGGAGTTAATTCAGAGCCGCACGGGTCCTGAAGGGCAACGGCTGTATTCCATGCGCATCAGCCGGGGGTGTAGAGCCGTGGCTTGGCGCGATGGGTGTTGGCTGAGGATGCTTTCACTGCATCCTGACCACGATTCGGCCTATCGCTGAGTCGTGGTTGCCTGCAGCAGCGCTGCCAGCCGTTGGGCGGCGTCGCGCACCGCCAGGCGCTCCATGCCGGCCCGCATCGTGGCCAGGGGGTCGGCGGCTGGGGCGGTCTGCCGCAGCCGGGGCCCCAGCAGCCGCCACAGGGCCAGCTCGAGCGGGGGGTCGTGGGGTGCGTGCTGCCACACGATCACGGCCGCACCCAGGGCGGCGGCGGCGGCGGCGTTGGCGTCCTGGTGCTTGTCGGCGGCGGCCGGATAGGGCACCAGAATCGCCGGGGTGCCGCAGGCGGCTAGTTCG
>VGQR01000021.1 GCA_016882345.1 Cyanobacteria bacterium K_DeepCast_35m_m2_023 | reverse complement strand
CGTGCCCAGGCCCCCAGGGGCAGGGCCGCATTGCCGGCCGTGCCATGGCCCAGGGGCAAACCGGCAATCACGGGAATGCCGAGGTCGGCGCTGCGCTCGCGCAGCACCTGTTCACAGCTGAAGCCGCCGCCATCGGGATCGTCGCAGGCCTCGAAGCGACCGAACCCGAGGCCGGCGAGCTGCTGCAGGGCCCCACACAGACGCCAATGTGTCAGCAGGCGATCGAGGCGATAGGGCGCTTCGCCAACGTCCTCGAGCACCAGCACGGCGCCCGTCAACGGCGGGCAGTGGGGGGTGCCCAGCAGATGGGTGGCCACGGTGAGGTTGGCCACCAGCAACGGCCCCTCGGCCGCGCCCGGTTGCCACCCCTCAGCCAGCAGGGGCTCGAGCGGTTGACCGAACAACAGGCGCCGCAATCGCTCCTGGCTCCAGGCGGGTTCGGCCGCCAGGGTCGTCAGCAGCGGACCGTGCACGCCGCCGGCCAGCCCCCGCGCCCGCTGGGCCCAAAGCAGAGCTGTCACATCCGAAAATCCCAACAGCCAGCCGACAGGCAGCTGCAGCAACGGGTTTTCGAGCAGCCGGGCCGCCCCCCAGCCGCCACGCACACAGGCCCACAGGTCGGGGTTGGGAGCCTCTGGAGCCATGGTGGCCAGATCGGCTCCGCGTTGGTCATCGGGACCCGCCAGATAGCCCCAGCGCCGCTGATGGGCATCGGAGGGGTCCACCACCAGGCCCCACTGCTGCAGCACAGCCAACCCGGCCCCCAGCCGCTGCTGACTCTCGGGCGTCAGCGCCGAGCTGGCCGCCACCAGCCTGACCCGAGCGCCCGGGGCCAGCGGCCGGGGCCAGGCAGCGCTGCGGCTGCTCACAACCGCCCCACGATCAAGGCCAGCAGCAGCAGGGCCCCCAGCTGAACCTGGCGGCCAAAGTGGCGGCCAAAGGCGCTGGGCGGCAGATCGCTGCGGCGCAGCCGGGCGGCCTGCTGCTGCATGCCCAGGGCCGCCAGCAACCACAGCGGCCAGAACCAGGACTGAACCCCCACCAGCCCCGCAGCAACGGCCAACAGCGCTGCAGTCACGCCATAACAGAGGGCGACGGCCATGGGCGCGTGCCGCCCCAGGCTCAGGGCGCTGCTGCGAATGCCGATGCGGGCATCATCCGCCCGGTCGGCCATGGCATAAACCGTGTCAAAACCAAAGGTCCACAGCAGGGCAGCCACCCAGCACAGAGCCAGGGGCCAGCCGCCGGCGAGCGAACCGGTGGCCGCAGCCCAGGGGATCAACACCGCGAATCCCCAGCACAGGGCCAACACCGCCTGGGGGTAGCCAAACCAGCGTTTGGCCGAGGGGTAGAGCAACACCGGCGGCAGGGCCGCCACGGCCAGCAGCAGCGACAGGGTGCGCCCCGGGGGGGGCAGGGCCAGCACCACCAGCAGCGCCAGCACCAGGCACAGCAGCAGCAGCACGACCGCGCCGGTCACCCCGACGCGACCCGAGGCCAGGGGACGGGTCGCCGTGCGCTCGACCTGGGGGTCGAGGCGCCGGTCCCAGAGGTCATTGGCAATGCAGCCCGCACCGCTGACGGCCAGGCCGCCGAGCACAATCCAGCCCAGCAGCGCCGCTGGCGGCGGTGCCAGCGGCGTGAGCCAGAGGCTCCAACCGGCGGGGATCAACAAAATCAGGCGGCCGCTGGGTTTGTGCCAGCGCAGCAGTTGAAACCAGACCCCTGGTTGCATGGCTGCCATCGGGCCTGCCCAACTGGGGGCCAGTGTGGACCGGCAACGGCGAGCGGTGATGGCAAAGTGGCGCCGCCGAATCCTCGCGATGCCCCAGGCCGCCAACGCCCCCACCCGAAGGGTCGCCGCCATCGACATCGGCACCAATTCGATTCATCTGCTGATCGCTGCGGTCGACCCGGCCCTCGGCAGCTTCAACGTGGTGCTGACCGAAAAATCGACCACCCGTCTGGGCGAGCGGGATGCCGAGCGGGGCGATCTCAGCGAGGCCGCGATCGAGCGCGCCCTCGAGACCCTGCGCCATTGCCGCGAGCTCGCCTTGAGCCACGGGGTGGAACAGATCGTCACCGCCGCCACCAGCGCCGTCCGCGAAGCCCCCAACGGCCGCGATTTCCTGGCGACGGTGCAAGACCAGCTCGGCCTCGATGTCGACCTGGTGAGCGGCCCCGAAGAAGCGCGGCTCATTTTTCTGGGGGTGCTCTCGGGCATGAGCTTCGGCACCCAGCCCCACCTGATCATTGACATCGGCGGCGGTTCCACCGAGCTGATCCTCACCGACGGCCACGACGAGCGCGTGTTGAGCAGCACGCGCATCGGCGCCGTTCGCCTGCAACGGGAGTTCTGTCAGCACGATCCCCTACCCGCCGATCGCCGTTCGTTTCTGATCGCCTACATCCAGGGGGCCATGGATCCGGCGGTGGCCCAGGTCAAGGCCGCCCTCGGCAGCAACGATCACCCGTTGATGGTGGCCACGAGCGGTACCGCCATGGCCCTGGCCGCGCTGGCAGCCGCCGAGGAGCCACGACCTCCGCTCAAGCTGCAGGGGTACCGACTGAGCCGCGAGCGCATCGACCAACTCGTCAACCGCCTGGTGAACCTGACGCCCGAGCAGCGGCGGGCCCTGCCGGCACTCAACGAGCGGCGGGCCGAAATCATCGTGCCGGGGGCCCTGATCCTGCAGACCACCATGGCCATGCTGCAGGTCGAGGAACTGGTGATCTGCGATCGGGCGCTGCGGGAGGGCCTGATCGTCGACTGGATGCTGCGCAACCGGCTCGTCGACGACCGTTTTGCGTTTCAGAGCACGATTCGCGAGCGCACCGTCATGCACCTGGCCCGCGGCTACGGCGTCGATCTCGAGCGAGCTGAACGGGTCGCGGGCCATGCCCTGAGCCTGTACGATCAGACTCTGTGCCTGCTGCACAGCGACACGGGTGAGGGCCGCCAATTGCTCTGGGCCGCCGCCATGCTGCACACCTGCGGCAAACGCATCAACATCGGGGCGTATCACAAACACACCTGGTACCTGATTCGCCACGGTGAATTGCTGGGCTACACCGAGCTCGAACACTTGATGGTGGCGGCGATCGCCCGCTATCACCGCCGCAGCCTGCCCAAAAAGCGGCACGAATCGTGGCAGCTCATCGACGGGCGCGATGCCCGTCAGACCGCTTCGGCCATGGCCCTGGTGCTGCGGTTGGCGGCAGCCCTGGACAGGCGACCCCAGGCCGTGATCGGCGCACTGCAGGTGGCCAGCCCCAAGCCCAGCTCAGAGCTGCTGATCACCCTGCAACCCCAGGCCGTCGGCAGCGCCTCGGCTGCCGATCTGAGCCTTGAACGTTGGAGCCTCGAGAGCTGCCAAGGGGCCGTGCGCGAGGCGACGGGCCTCGCACTCAGCGTGTCGGTGGCGCCGGCTGCGGCGCCGGCTTGAAGCTGAACCAACGGATGTCCTTGATCGTGCCCAGGGTCTTGGGTTGTGCGGCACCCACCGCCACCTGCACCTGATCGGGCCGGCCGGCGAGCAACCTGAGGCCCTGTCCCAGGGGGAACCGCTTCTCACCCTTGAACATGCCCTTGTAAAGCCGGGTGTTCGCGGGCAGCGACTGCACCTCCAACCAACTGGTGCGGGGGGCCCGCACCAGCAACACAGCTGCAGCAGCGGGCGCCACCAACCCTCGCTTGGCGTTGGCTGCTGGGCTGGGTCGTGTGGGCCCCGGAGGTTGGCGCCCACCGTTCGCCAGCAACGGCTGCCAGCGATCGCGTTGCCACCACAGCGCCCCGGCGCCGCCCGCCAGCACCACCACCACCAGGCCCCAGCCCAGCAGGGCACCGCCCCCGACCGACACAGCCCTGTGCCTGACGTGGGACGCCAGGGTGGCGGGCTTGCGGGGGGGTGGGGCCTTAAAGGTCTCGGGGGTCAGCACCGGCACCGTCTTGTTAAAGACGTCGCTGCTGCGCAGGGCCGCGATCTGGTCGGCAACCTCGATGCCGAGGGCAGCGGCGATACGCCTGGCCTGGGCGATCACAAACACCTGTTCGGGCAACGCCGCACGATCGGCATTCTCAAAGGCCCGCAACTGCTCGAGACCCATGTGCAGCCGCCCGGCCAGCTCGCCCAGGCTCAGGCCCTGGTCGATGCGGGCCTGGCGCAGGGCCTGAGCCAGTGCATTGAGTTCTGGGATGGGGGCGAGGTCCTGGGCGTCCTGATGGTTCACCTGGGGATCGGACTGCTCAACCATCGGGAGACCTATCGGAGCCGCAAAAAATTTTGACGTGCTGACGGAACATCGTCGAGCAAGTTCAAAAAAATGAATGGGCGATACTGGATTCGAACCAGTGACCCCTTCCGTGTGAAGGAAGTGCGCTACCGCTGTGCTAATCGCCCGCGCCTGACCTTCGGTCAGCACTGGTGAAGCATAAAACATGGCCTCACCGCAGCCCCGCTGCAGGGGGCGGCCCGTCGACAGGCGAGCATGGGAGGCAGGACTGACAACACCCGTGGCAGCAGGGACAACAGAACAGGTCGATGTGCTGATCGTTGGCGGCGGGGTCTGCGGCACCGCGCTGCTGTTCGAACTGGCCCGTTACACCGACCTGCCGCGGGTGCTGCTGGCCGAGCGCTACGACACGCTGGCCCAGGTCAACTCGAAAGCCACCAACAACAGCCAAACGATCCACTGCGGCGACATCGAGACCAACTACAGCCTCGAGAAAGCCCTCAAGGTCAAGCGTACGGCCGAGATGATCGTCCACTACGCCGAGCTGCTCGAGCCCCACGAGCGCGATCGTTGCGTGTTTCGCACACCCAAAATGGTGCTGGGAGTGGGGGAACGGGAGTGCCGCTTCCTGCGCGAACGCTTCAGCCAGTTTTCACCCCATTTCCCGGCCATGGAGCTGCTCGAGAAAGAGCAGATCGCCAGCTGGGAACCCCAGGTGGCGCATCGGGCCGGCAGCCTGCGCAGCGAAGAACTGGTGGCCATCGGCATTCGCAGCACCTACACCGCCGTCGACTACGAGGCCCTGGCGGACTCGTTCGTGGCCCAGACCCGGCTGGCGGTCGCCGGCAGCGAGCGGCGGTTTGACGTGGAGCTCGGCACCACGGTCACCGCGATCGAAGCCGAATCGCCAGAACCCGACAGTGGCTTCCGGGTGACGCTGAACCCGACGGCGGGGGGACCCCCGCGCCAGCTGCGCGCACGCCATGTGGTGGTGAACGCCGGCGCCCACAGCCTGCTGATGGCCCAGCAGCTCGGCTATGGACTCGACTATTCGTGCCTGCCGGTGGCCGGCAGCTTCTACTTCACCCCCGACCTGCTGCAGGGCAAGGTCTACACGGTTCAGAACGACAAGCTGCCGTTTGCCGCCATTCACGGCGATCCCGACGTGCGCGCGCCAGGCAAGACGCGCTTTGGACCCACCGCGCTGTTGCTGCCGCTGCTGGAGCGCTACAAACCGGCTTCGTTCTGGGAGTTTCTCAAAGTGCTGCGGCTCGACTGGGCCGTGCTGGCCGTGTTCTGGCAACTGTTCTGCGTTGCCGACATCCGCAACTACATCGTCAAGAACCTGTTGTTTGAGATGCCCTGGCTCCGGCGGCGGCTGTTTCTGGCCGATGCCCGCAAGATCGTGCCCGACATGCGCCTCGACGACCTCCGCTTTGCTGAGGGCTACGGGGGGGTGCGTCCGCAGTTGATCAACAAACAGGAGCGGCGCCTGATGCTCGGGGAGGCCCGCATTCAGGCCAGGCCAGGGTTGGTGTTCAACGTGACCCCGTCACCCGGTGGCACCTGCTGCCTGGGCAATGCCGCGGGCGATGTGGAAGCCATCGCCGAACGGCTCGGCTGCCGCTTTGAGCGGGAACAGTTGGCAGCCGAGCTGATCAAAGACAGCTGAACGGCTGCTCAGAGCCCCGAACGGGCGCAGACCTGGGCCACCGCATCAAATGTCCCCTGGGCCTCAATCGGGGTGGTATCGCGGATTGCCATCAAAGCCACCACGTCCTTGAACTGGCGCAGCTGCTGCTTGCACAGGCTGTCGGCGTTGAGGAACTCGGCCGTGGCTTGCAGTTGGTCGATCACCCGCAGGGCGGCAGGACAGGCTTTGGGCTGACCGCCCACCAGGCACGGTTGCAGGGCCTGATTGACCGCGCTCAGGGGTGACGCCTGCACTGCGGTCGATGTCAGAACCAAAGGAGACACCGCAGCGGCGAGAAAAGCGAGGCGCAGGGCGATCACGAACGGGGTGAATCAGGAATCCCCAACCTAATCAGCCCCGCCACGAAAGAGATGGTTGTGACTGGCCGAATAGAGCTTGGAGCGCGGGTCAATGCCGGCGGCCAGGGCCGGACTCACCACATACAACGTGGTGCGGATCAGCTCCCGCTCGCGGCTGACGGCCGCCATCTGCGCCAGGGGCACCACCGACAACCACTGGTCGGGCCAACTGAGGCGATAGCCGATCGCCACAGGCGTGTCGGCGGGATAGTGCTGCAGCAACTCGGCCTGCACCTCGTCAACATGGCGAGCGCTTAGATACAGACACAGCGAGGCCTGCAGGGCAGCCAAGCGCGCCAGGGACTCGCGCTCGGGCACGCTGGTTCGACCACCGGCCCGGCTGAGCACGATCGTTTGGACCACCCCTGGAATGGTGAGCTCTTGCTTCAGCAGCGAGGCGGCGGCCTGGTAAGCGCTCAAGCCAGGGACCACCTCGACCGCCAGGTCGGCATCGGCCAGGCGGCAGACCTGTTCCGCCAGGGCTCCATAGAGGCAGGGGTCGCCGTCGTGCAGGCGCACCACCCGCTTGCCGGCACGGGCCCGCTCGATCACGGCGGCCATCACATCTTCCAGGGTGAGGGTGCTGGTGCGGATGCGCTCACAAGCCTGCGGGGCCAGGGCAGCGATCTGGGGATTGACGAGGGAATCGGTCCAGACCAGCACCTCGGCCTGCTCGATCAGGCGGGCGGCCCGCAGCGTCAGCAGATCGAGCGCCCCAGGGCCGGCACCCACAATCCAGACGGGATGGGTGCTCAAGCGCTCACCCCGCTGGGGTCGGGCAAAGCCAGCCGACGGCCATAGAGCCACCACAGGCCGATGGCGCCGAGTGCGATCAACACCAGACTCATCAGCTGGGCCATGCGCAGCCCGCCGCTGCAGAAGGGTGGCACGCCCACCAGACACAGGGGATCGAGGCGGAATGCCTCAATCCAGACCCGACCACTGCTGTATGCCATCAGATAAGTGCAACTGAGAGCACCAGCAGGCAACAGAATGCGGCCCCGCGATGCAGCCCTGAACAGGAGCAGCAGCAGGGCACAGACACCCAGGTTCCAGAGGGATTCATACAGGAAAGTCGGATGGAAGTAGAGCTCGCGCAGAAATTCGGGCGGCCGATTCACCGCTGGAATGCTGAGCTTCCAGGGCAGATCGGTCGGCAAACCAAAGGCTTCCGAATTGAAGAAATTGCCCCAACGTCCGATCGCCTGGCCCAGGGCGACCGCAGGCACCAGCACATCGAGCAGGGGCCAGAACCGCTGCCGACGCCAACGGCAGAACAGGATCAAGGTGAGGGTCCCGCCGATCAAGGCGCCATGAATGGCGATGCCGCCATGCCAGACGGCCAGAGCCGAGAGCCAATCGTTGCTGTACTGGCGCCACTCGAGCAAGACGTAATAGGTGCGGGCACCGATGACCGCCCCCAGCACCAACAGCGGCAACAGGTCGGCGATCAGGCCGGGCTCGATGCCACGGGCTCGACCCAGACGGGTGGCCAGCGCCAACCCCGATAACACCGCGACCGCAATCAGCAGGCCGTACCAACGCAAGGCAAAAGGGCCCAACTGGAAAACCAGGGGCCCCGGGGAAGCAAAACCAACCAGCACGGAGTGGATCAGACGATGCCTTCTGCAGCCTGAACTTTTTCAACCTGACGCTTCTTCAGCACCAGCATGATCTGAGCCAGCGCAACGGCAGCAAAGAAGGCCAGCAAACCATAGATGCGAACAGGGTTCTGAAGCACGATCTCGGTATCGATCTGACCAAAGCCACCCACGTTGGGGTCGTTGGTCAGGGCTGCACCAGCAGCAACGGTATCGCCGACAGCGGCAATCACCGTGGGACCAGCCGGGATGGTGTCGGTCACGCTGCCACCGTCTTCGGTGCTGATGGTGACCACTGAGGCGCCATTGTCGCCAGGGGCAATGGCCTTGATGGTGCCGGCAGCCGAGGCGGTGAACACGCCGTTGTTGCTCTTCTCGCCGGTGGGGTACACCTGGCCGCGTCCGCGGTTGCCACCGACATGGATGCTGTACTTGCCGAAGTGGATCGAACTGTCGGCAGCGGGGTCAGGCGAGAGCAGGGGGAAGACAATCTCCTGGTGCTGATCGCCCGGCAGGGGCCCAACGATGTAGGTGTTGGGCAGCTCGTCGGAATACTGGGTGTAATAAATGCCCGCCGTCTCTTCCTTGAGCTCTTCGCTCATGCGGTCCTGGGGAGCCAGGGTGAAACCGTCGGGCAGCATGATCACAGCACCGACATTGAGCCCCGTGGGGCTACCGTCACCTGCCACCTGTTGCACGGATGTGTCGTAGGGAATCTCGACCACCGCCTTGAACACGGTGTCGGGCATGACGGCCTGGGGCACCTCAACGCGGGTGGGTTTCTTGGCCAGGTGGCAATTGGCGCAGACGATCTTGCCAGTGGCCTCGCGGGGGCTGGCGTAGTTCTGTTGGGCCCAGAAGGGGTAGGCCCAGCTGGGGCTAGCGGCGCTGATCAGCACGGTGAGCATCAGGCTCAGGCCGAGCAAGGAACCGATCAGGGAGGAGAGGAGGCGACGCATGGCAGGGCTGATGGCAGTTGCAGAAGACGAGATCAGGCCCACCAGGGCTTGTCACCGGTGCGGAAGTCGGTCTCACTCCACTGACTCAGGAACACGTTGTCGTTCTCGACCGACACGTGGGCTAGGGCCAGGGACAGGGGAGCAGGGCCGCGCACCACCTTGCCGGTGGCGTCGTATTGCGAGCCATGGCAGGGGCACATGAACTTGTTCTGGCCGCTGTTCCAGGGCACCACACAGCCCAGGTGGGTGCAGATGGCGTTGATGCCGTAGCTGCCAATGGCGTCACTGCCCTCGACGATCAGATAGGTGGGATCACCCTTGAGGCCTTGCACCAAGCTGCGATCGCCTTCCTTATGGGTGGCCAGCCAACCGCTGGCGGTGACGCTGTTGCCCAGCTCGTCCTTGGCCGAGGTGCCACCACCGCCGCCGGCCGCCCGGGGGGGAATGAAGTAATTGACCACCGGATAGAGGGCGCCGAGGGCAACCCCGGTGACCGATCCGAAGGTCAGCAGATTCATAAACTGACGGCGGCCCATTCCAGGGACGTCACCGGCAGGGGAGGCTGCTGAAATCTGGGTCATGCGGGCAGTCCGGAGGCCGGCGCAACGTGGCGCCACATTAGAACTTGCCCTGGACCCAACGCGGCCGAGGCCCGGCCCGACCGCCGGGGTTGCAACATGCTGTTGTGAGCGGGCCTGAGCCATGAACGCCCCCTTGAGCGCCGGCGAGGTGATCGCCCTGTTGCGGCAGCGCTGGCAGGCGTCCTACGACCTGCAGCTGGTGCAGCGCCGCGGCCGCGTCTACCTGCAGGTGATGTGGGCGTACCAGGAACAGCAGTCGTTTCCACTCAGCCTCGAGGATTACGAACGGCACATCGGCGAGCTGGTGTTGGTGCTCAACAGCCTTGGCGTGGCCGAGACGGTGCGCCAATGGCTGAGCAACTGCAACGACCGGCCGCGGCTGGGCAAGGCCCTGTCGTTGGCCCTCGATCTGCCGCCGGGCCGGGCCAGCGAGTTTGTGCTCTAGGAGGGCCGCAGGCTCTCGGTGAGGGCCACAAGCCCGACCCCGATCAAGAACAGGGCGGTGATCGCGCCGCCCAGCAACAGCATCGTGACCGGATCGGTCGAGGGGGTCAGCACGGCCGAGGCGACCGCCGCCACCAGCACCACCCAACGCCAGGCTGCCAGCATCGGGCGCCAGCGCACCAGACCCAAGGCCCCCAAGAGCAGCTGAAGCACCGGCAGTTGAAAGGCCAGGGCGGTGGCCAGCATCAACAGCAACACAAAGTCGAGATAACGCTCGATCGACCAGGCCGGTTCGACCACGTCGGCGCCGTAGCTGACCAAAAATTGCAGGGCAGCTGGCACCAGGGCCCACCAGGCAAAGGCCAGGCCCGCGGCAAACAACAGGGCCGAGCCAGCGACTGCCGGAGCCACCAAACGGCGCTCGCGTCGGGTCAGGCCCGGCAGCACGAACGCCAGGGCCTCGTACAACACGTAAGGCAGGGCCAGGGTCAGGCCGGCATAGCCCGCCACCTTGAGCGAAACAAACAGAAACTCGCCCGGCGCCAATTGCAGAAAGCGAATCCCCTGGGCCGGCACCTCCAGCAGACGCACCAGCGGCCGCACCAGCACCAGGCAGCCGGCCGCAGCCAGCACGACCGCCAGCAGGCTGCGCAACACACGGCGGCGCAGTTCTTCCAGGTGGTCCAGCAGGCTCATCTCGACTTCGCCTGGGAACTCATCGCCAACCGACGAGCTGGGGGTGACCACCTGGATCGGCGGCGGCGGCGCCAGGGGCGCGCCGGTGGGTTGCAGCTCGCTCTCGCTCATGGTTGGTGCTCCGCAGCGAGGCTAGGGGGCGCGCTGAGCAGAGGCTCGGCCTCGGCCGGAATTCCCCAGATCACCATGCCGCCGCTGTGGCGCACCGTGCCCGCCGGCGCTCCGGGAATCCGCTGCAGCGCCTCGGTGGGCACCATCACCACCGGCACCCGGGCATTGCCCCGGGCCCGACTGAAGTAGGCGGCCAGATGGGCGGCAGCCGCCAGATCGCCATCGCCGGCCACACCCTCGGATGCCTTGAGCACCACATGGCTTCCTGGACACTCCTGGGCGTGAAACCACAGATCGCCACGGCGCGCCTGGCGCAGGCTGATCCAGGCATTTTGACGGTGGTTGCGGCCCACCTGCAGGCGCAGCCCCGCCGGACTGCACAGCTCGAGCGGGCGGGGCTGGTCGTGGGCAGCGGCCCGTCGCAGCTGCCGGCGGGGGCGGCCCACCTGGCCCTCATCGATGGCGCTCTCGAGCTCGCGCGCCAGGGCCTCGAGCCCATCGAGATCGTCGGTCTGCTGCAGATAGGTGAGGCTGTCTTCTAGCCACTGCAGGCGCTGCTGATGCAGGGCGATGCGCTCCCGAATCACCGCACCCGAGCGGCGTAGCCGCCGGGCACGGCGGTACAGCTGCTGAGCCTGGTCGACCGCCAACGGATCGCAGTGGGCCCGGCAGAGCAAGGCATCGGCCTGCTGCTGCAGGGCGTCGGCCTGTTCACCGGCCAGCAGCAGCTCCTGCTGCTGCTGCAACTGCCCCTGCTCGCGGGCCAGCCACTGCTCAAGCCGGTGCTGGGTCGTCTGCTGACGGCCCAGAAAGCGTCGCCGGCCCAGGATCTCGCCGTAATAGGTGGCCAGGGCGGCATTGATGGTGGGGCCTGGGGCCGGGGCCTCGACGCCAGGCACCAGCCAGCAGCGATAGCCCGGGCCTTCGCGCACAAAGCCGAAACAGCCCTGCTCCAGCGCCGCCAGCCACTGCAGCCAGCGCTGATGCAGGGCCTGCCATTGCTCGGGGCTAAGACTGCTGACCGGCTGCTCGGCCAGAGACGCAGCGACCAACTGATGGACCAGGGCGGGACTGATGCCCTGGTAGCTGCGTTGCAATGCCTCACGCAGCGGCAGCTCCTGCAGCTGCAACCGCCGCTGCCAGAGGGCAAAGGGTTCCTGGCCACTGGGGGGTTCGCCCTGCAGCGGCGGCGGGCATTGGTAGGGATCGCCAGTGCCGATGGGGCGCAGCCGCGACTGCTGTTGGCGCACCTGGCGCGCCAGGGTGATCACGCTGCGGCCGTCATCGAGCAAAAACAGGTTGCTGTGACGGCCCATCAGTTCGAGCACCAGCCAACGCTCGATCGCCTCGCCGGGGCGGCGGGCGAACCCCAGCTCGACCACCCGCTCCCAGCCGCTCTGCTGCAGGGCGACCAGGGCCAGACCCCGCAGGCCATGCTGCAGCTGCTGGGCCAGGGTGCTGCCGTCGCCCTGACGGGGCGGCGGCGCAATGGCATGCAGGCGCGGTGCCTCGGCCTGCCAGCTGAGCGCAAGCCAGTGCATGCCCCCCAGACCCCGCAGACCCAGCTGCACCGCCTGGGGGTCGCCCTGCTGGGCTTTTTCAAAGCGGGCGGGCACAAGCTGAGCCTGCAGCTCGTGCACCACGGCCCGGAGGCTGGTCAGGTCCATCGCCTGAAGCTTGGGCAGAGAGGTGGCCACGAACGCCGGCGCTGGGGGTGCGAGAAGCGACTTCTACTCTGCTGGCAGGATCCCAGCCCACAGCAGCCAGCCACCATGACCAGCCCCAGCCCCGGGCGTCTCACCGTGATCACCGGTCCCAGCGGCGTCGGCAAAGGCACGCTGGTGAGCCAGTTGCTGCAGCGCCATCCCCAGATCTGGCTGTCGATATCGGCGACAACACGCCCACCCCGCAGCGGCGAACAGGAGGGGGTCCATTACTTCTTTTTGGACCGAAACGGCTTTGAAGCACGGATCGCGACGGGTGGCTTTCTCGAGTGGGCCAAATTTGCCGGCAACCTCTATGGAACCCCGAGGCAGCCGGTCGAAGACCAACTCAATGCCGGCAAACCGGTGCTGCTCGAGATCGAGCTCGAGGGCGCTCGCCAGGTGCGGGGCAGCTTCCCGGCCGGCTTTCAACTGTTGATCAAGCCGCCGTCCCTCGACGAGTTGGAGCGGCGCATTCGCGGCCGCGGCACCGACAGCCCTGAGGCCATCGCCAACCGGTTGGCGCGGGCGCGCATCGAACTGGCCGCAGAAGGGGAGTTCGATGCGACCTTGATTAACGGCGACCTCAACGCCGCCCTGGCTGAACTGGAAAGCTTGATGGGGCTGACATAAATCAGGCTGCGTGCAAGCTGCGATCAAGCTGCGGTCGCGGAGATTGGTCCGCTACATGCCGCCATTGTTGTCATGGCATTCATGGCATCAAAAAAGCGGCTCCCGAAAGAGCCGCTTGACATTCATAAAGATGGATATTGGAACTGTTGCCGAATTGGGCAACAGTTTCAGAGGGGGTGGAAGAGAAGGTCGGGGAAGAACCGATTGAACTCGATCATGATGCCGGCGGTCACGGTGAACCAGATCGCCGCAAACACAGGGGCAGTGGTCAGAAACTTTTTCATGGCTGATGGAGCGACGTGGACGGATGGAATTGGATCCAATAACCCAGTGACTGGGTTCAGCGGGGTGACACGGTCACCTTGTGATCGGCTTCCAGCA
>VGQR01000020.1 GCA_016882345.1 Cyanobacteria bacterium K_DeepCast_35m_m2_023 | reverse complement strand
AGCGTGCTGCGGGCCTGGATCGACACCCCCAAGGGTCCGGTGGAACTCAGCGGTAGCCCGCAGTACCTCAGCCAGGAGCGCTACCGCCGGCTGGAGCAGCTGCAGCGCCGCAGCACGGGCGGCCCTGCCGCTGGGCTGCATGGGCTCGCAGGCCCGCTCGTGCACGGTTGGGCCGAGCCCGGGCGCGTGCTGGAGCTGCTGCTCGACGGACAAGCCTGTTTGGCGTTGCGCGCTGATGCCCAGGGCCAGCTGCACGGGGTGCTGCCCGCCGAGGCTTGCGACGGGCGCCCCCATCAGCTGGAGCTGCGCGATGGGCGGGGCTGCAGCCTCGATGAGCGCATCGTGATGACGCCGTTTCAGCTGACCCCCTGGCCAGCCCTGCTGGAGCACAGCCGCCCCCCGTTTCCCGATCAACTGCACCCGCTGGTGCTGGAACAGCACCGCAGCCTCACCACCTGGTTGCACTGGGCCGCCAGCGGGGAGATGGAGCTGCCGCCGCAGCTGCCGCGGTTGCATCAGCTGCTGGCGCACGGCCGCGAACCCGAGGAGGCGGTGGTGCCCCTGGATCCACCGGTGCAGCTGCCCTGCAGCCCCAGCCCCGAGGTGTCGGTGGTGATCCCGGCCCACAACCACTACGGCGTCACCCGCCGCTGTCTGCTGGCAATCGCCTACGCGGCGAGCCGCGTGGCCATGGAGCTGATCGTGGTGGACGACGCCAGCAGCGATGGCACCTGCGAGGCGCTGGCACGGGATCTGCGGGGCTTTCGGCTCGTGCGACACGGGCGCAACCGGGGCTTCAACCAGGCCTGTCACAGCGGCGTGGCCGAGGCGCGCGCGCCCTACGTGGTGCTGCTCAACAACGACACCGAACCCTGTGCACGCTGGCTTGAGGAACTGCTGGCGCCGTTTGAGCGCTGGCCTGACACGGGCATCACCGGCGCCCAGCTGCTGTTTGCCGATGGCCGGCTGCAGGAGGCCGGCGGCATCGTGTGGGGCGACGGCCAACCCTGGAACTACGGACGCGGCGGCAACCCCTACGACCCACGGGTCAGCTACACCCGCCAGGTCGACTATGTGAGCGGCGCCTGCTTGGCCATTCCCACAGCGCTGTGGCACGAGCTGGGTGGTTTCAGTGCAGAGTTCGCCCCCGCCTATTTCGAGGACACCGATCTGGCGTTTGCGGCGCGGGCGCGGCAGCGGCGCGTGCGCTACGCCCCCCTAGCCCGGGTGATCCACCACGAGGGCACCAGCTGCGGCATCGACACCGGCAACCCCCACAGCAGCAAGCGGCTGCAACTGCTGCACGGGCCGCTGTTTCGGCGCAAGTGGCAGCACGCCCTGACGCCGTCGGGTCCGCCCTCGGCGGCGGCGGCCGAACGTCGGCGGTCAGGGTCATGCCGGCCCAGCCAGCTGTGGCGACCGCGCACGGCAGTCGCTGCCCTGGTGCTGCTCGACCTGACCCTGGTGCTGGTGCTGGCCGGCGGCGATCAGGGCGTTGAGCGCTCGAGGATGGCCCAGATCAGCGGCGAGCTCCACCAGATGCTGCCGCAGGGCCCGCTCGTCGTCACCGAGGGGTTCGCGGGCAAAGCCGCTGCGGATCAGCTGCTCGGTGACCTTGCCAAAAGGGGTGCGGTACAGGGCTTCGAGCTGCTCGGTCTCGACATCGAGCCACACCTGGGCCACCTGGCGGCGCCCGAGGCTGAGGTCACGAACGATCTCGGGATCCGACGGCTCGAGCTCATAGAGCTTGATCAACCCGTTGATGCGGCCCAGAAAGTCGGCATCACCGATCAGGGCCATGCCGGCGACCCCGGTGATCGGAGCCAGGGTCGGCAGCGAGGGGGCCAGGGCTGGGGCGGGCTGGAGCTGGGGCGGGGGGCTGGTCGGCTGGGGGCTCAGACCCGGTTCACAGCGTTCGGCATACAGGGGCAGCAGCCAGCCCGGCAGGTGCCGCAGTGGGTCGTGCACCTGCATCACCTCGCGATCGAGGTAGGGCAACAGGGCCAAGAACACATTGACGCTGCCATGCCTGGCAAAACCAAGCTGCAACTGGGCCGTGAGCTGAGCCTTCCAGGCGGTTTCCGCCGCATCGAGCGGCAGGGCCGGCAACACACCAGCGAGCAGGTGTCGATACACCGCACCGATGGGGCCGGCAAAGAGGGTCTCCAACGCATCGACCGGTGCCGCGAGCCAGAAGCGGGCCAAGCAGCCGCGGGCCGAACGGGCCGCCTGCAGGCTGCCGGCGCTGGGCCGCTGCTGCAGCTCGCGACTGATCGCCTCGAGGCGGGCGATCGACCAGGGCGTCAACTCCAGCGTCTGCCCCTGGGGACTGGATTGGTCGTGGCCCGGGCGCTCAGAACCCTCTTGAAATTGCAGGGGGGGGTGGCTCAACGACCGCGTGCTGCCCCCACCAGCGGCGCCATCGGAGCATGGACGTCAGCACAACCAGCCCGTGGCACGCTCTGACTCGACCCTAAAAACGGTGGTCGACGCCAAGCGGGCGGCCGCGAAGCACTCCAGCAGCTGATCGACGGCACCATGCCAGTCGCCGGGGCGGGGTTGGCGAAACAGCCGGCTGCGCCCGTACCAGGGGGTGAGCGGCCCAGCCGCCAACCAGCGGGGATCGGCGCTCCAGGGGAGCAGCACCCAGCAGGGCTTGCCCAGGGCCCCGGCCAGGTGGGCCATCGCCGTATCCACGCTGATCACCAGATCCAGCTGGGCCACCACCTGGGCCGTGCCAGCAAACCCCGCCAACGCACGGCCGTGGTCCACCAGCTCCAGCCCCAGGGCCTGGTGACCCAGGGCCTCAGGGCCAAACTGAAGGTTGTGGATTTGGGCGCCACAGGCCTGCAGCTCGCTCACCAGGCGCCAGAGAATGGCCTCCGGCAGGGTGCGCTTGTGAAACTCGCGCACGCAGAACGGGTCGTTGCCTGGCGCTCCGGCCCGCCAGACCAGTCCGAGCGGCGGCGGCTGCAGCGGCTGGGGCTGAGGCCGCTGCCAAGCGGGGCTCAGCAGGTAGGCCCCTTCGGGAGCGGTCGTCGACAAGCGCTGCAGACCAAGCATCCCTGGCAACGTCAACAACGAAGGCCGCGCCGCCGGCCTGCCCTGGGCGGGCTTGACTTCCACGATGGGGGCAGGCTCAAGCCAGGCGAGCCCCTGCTGCAAGAGCCCTACCAGGGCAGGCTCGACCAGCAGGCGCACGCCGCCCTGCAGCCCAGCGGCCCGGCGGCGGTGCATCAACGGCCCCACAAAGCGCACAAATTGCAGGGTGTCGCCAAAGCCCTGCTCGCTCTCCAGGGTGAGCGCTGGGGCCAGCGGGTCCCGATGGGGACGGCGCCGGGCCAGCAAGTCAAAGGCTTCGCCAAATCGCTGCAACCCGATCAGCACCTGGCTGTGGGCCCACAGATTGGCCAGGCCCTCGGCCGATGCGGGCGCCAGCTCTGCGGCCAGCTGACTGTGCAGTGCCGCAGCAGCAGCACAGTCATTGAGATCGCGCAGACAGCTGGCCAGACCGCGGCGACTCACGGGGCAATCGGGCCGCAACACCAGGGCCCTCCCGTAGGCCTGAGCGGCGGCCGCCGGCAGATCGGCCAGCCAGAGGGCGTTGCCCTGATTCGCCAGCAGGCGATGGTCACGGGGGTGGCTCAGGGCCAGCTGGGCATAGACCGCAGCAGCAGCCAGCCAGCGGCCGGCAGCCTGGTGCTGCTGGGCCTGCCTGAGCGTCTCATCAACAGAACGGACCATCGTCTCGAGTTGAGCAGACCCAGGGCTCGGTAAATGCCTTTACAGAGGTCTTGCTGTCGATCCGCAGCGAATCGCATGCTCATCGAACTCGGGCCTGAGGGAGACCTCGGTCCGGTTCGATCCGTTGATTCCCGACGACCACCATGGCGATCTCGACCCAACCCGTCTGCCAGAGCCTGTTTGATTTCCTCGATGGCAAAAACAACTTCGAAAAACTCGAAGCCATCCGCAATGGCGAGCTCGGGCGAGAAATCAATCGCTATGTGCAATGCAAGCTCGAGGCCTTTCACATCGGCACGCTCCCTGAAAGCCTGCCCGACTCGCTTTGGGGCTCTCACCACATGGGGAGCGCAGCCGCTTCGACACCAGCCAACCCACTGGTCTTCGGGGCCCCGATCAACGGCCAGAACCCAATGGATCTGGTGGGCGAGGTCATCAATCGCGTCACCGGGCCAGAGGATCTGCAGCCCGGGCTCGGCGGCTTGGATGAAACCCTGAGTCGCAACAGCAGCACGCCAACCGAACACATCTTCCGCTCGCATCGCAGCTGATCGCCTGACAGCTCACGCCCCACGAGTGGTTAACGACGGCTGCCGTAGGCCTTCTCCTCAATCACCCGTGAACCGTGAGACAGCGAGAGCTGTCGCTTTGTCGCCCTGGCCCGCTGGTCATTCAGCCGATAGACCGAGCGGGCCAGGGCGAGAAAGCGTCGACCAAAAGCACGCTGGGCTTCACAGTCACGCAGCTGGTCTTCCACATCCCACAGCGAGCGATTGATCACAGCCAACCTGCGGCGGTTGGGATCGGCTGGATCTGCGCCACAGGATTGATCAATCGCCTGCAACAACGCCAGCTCGCCACTGACGTGCTCGAGCGCTGGTCCGTCAACGTTCTGAACCTTGAGCTGAAGAATGGTGATTTTGTCGACCAACTCACCAAAGGACACCGGGATCATCAGGTCCAACGGTGGCTGCTGCACGCCACGCATCGCTCGATCGCCCCTCCGCAAGGCACGCTTGAACAAAGCCTGCGTGGAACCGCAGGCCGCAGAGCGGCCATGCCGCACCACCGCCACCGAGGCGCAGCTGTGGGATTCGCCATCGTTAAGGTGATGGATCTCCTAGCCCATCCCTCGCCGTGACCGCAAGCCCCCAGGCCCCTGCCCTGATCGCTGCCGGCAGCGACTGCACCGCCGCCTTTCGGGCGGCCTATGAGAACCGCTACACCTGGGATCCCGGCTTTGGCGGCTACCGGGGCCGCTGCATCTGGGAACAAGAGGGCCGCCTGGTCGAAGGCAGCTTTGTGGTGGGCGCCGACCTCAAGGCCAGCGTCGAGGGCATCGACGATGAGGCCATTCACAAGGCGATCGCCTCCCAGCTGTGGGAGGTGGCAATCCATCGCGTGCGCCGCAGCTTTGAGCAGACCCATGGCGACAACACCTTCACGGCCGGCGACACCGATGCGGTCGGCACCGAAGTGGTCGTGGGCGGCAAAAACGACGGAGATCGCTACCGCATCAGCAACGATGTGGTCACGATGGTGCACCGCCACATCCACGGCACGGTGGTGACGATCTACACCCAAAGCGTCACCCACACCGGCAATGGCTACCTGAGCAAGAGCTATTCGAGCCAATACGCCGACCCGGCCACAGGCGAATCCCGCGGCGGCAAAAGCCTGTTCAACGACACCTTCGTGCCCCTCAGCGAGGGCGGTCCCTGGGTGCTCAGCGAGCGTGTGATCGAGAGCGAGTCCCACGGCGACACCCCGGCCGGCCGCCAGGTGTTCCGCTTCGTGGATCTGCAGGCTCTTTGATCCCAAATCGCGGCAAAATGCCGCGATGCTCACCCTTTGGCTCGGTGCCTTCGATCAGGGTCTGGCCTATGCCGGTCTGGCCCTGGGCACCTATCTGACGCTGCGCGTTCTCAACTTTCCTGATCTCACGGTCGACGGGTCCTTTGCGCTCGGCGGTGGCACAGCAGCCGTGCTGATCACCAAGGGGGTTCCGATTCCGCTGGCCTTGCTGATCGCCTTTGGCTTCGGCAGCCTGGCGGGCCTGGTCACCGGCCTGATCCACACGCGCCTGGGGGTGAACGATCTGTTTGCCGGCATTTTGACCACCACCGGCCTTTATTCGATCACCCTGCGGCTGATGGGCCGCTCGAACATTCCCCTCACCGACACACCGGTGGGCATCGATCGTCTGCCCGATTGGACCGCCGGCTTTGACGAAGAGTGGGCCATCGCCCTCTCCCTGGTGTCCCTGGGCCTGGTGCTGATCCTGGCCCTGCTGCTGAGCACCGACTTCGGGCTGGCGCTGCGGGCCTTGGGCAACAACCCCACCATGGCCCGGGCCAACGGCATCAACCAGCGCCGCGGCCTCAACATCGGCATCGCCATGGCCAATGGCCTGGTCGGGCTGTCGGGCGGGTTGGTGGCCCTGTTTCAAGGGTTCGCCGACGTCACCATGGGCATCGGCTCACTGATCCTGGGGCTGGGCATGGTGATCATTGGCGAGTCGTTGCTGCGGCCGCGCAAGGTGCCGGTGGCGCTGCTGGCCGCGGTGTTGGGCGCCGTTCTGTTTCGCGGGCTGATCGCCGTGGCCCTGGCCCTGGGCCTTGAACCCGTCGACCTCAAATTGGTCACGGCGCTGCTGCTGCTGATCGCCCTGGCGGCTGGCCGCCTGCGGCTGCCGGGGCTGTCCGAGCAGGGGAAAGCCTCATGACACTGCAGATCAGCGACCTCAGCTGGGGCCATCCCGTTCCGGGTGGGGGATGGCGGCAGCTGTTCGATGGCTTCGCTCTGGACTGCCCGGAAGGTCAGTTCGTCGTCGTCATCGGCAACAACGGCAGCGGCAAATCGACCCTGCTGAACCTGATCGCCGGCACCCTGCGGCTCAAGGACGGCCGCATCAGCTTGGGCAGCCGGCCCCTGCACCGCTACCGCGACCATCGCCGCGCCCGCTGGATCGGCCGGGTGATGCAAAACCCACTCGAGGGCACCTGCCCGGGGCTCAGCATCGCTGAGAACCTGCGCCTGGCCGAGCGGCGGCGCGACAGCGGCCTCTCGGCCTCGGGCCTGCTGGGCCTGCGGCCCAGCCGCGCCGACCGCCAGCGCTACCAGGCCCTGCTCGCGGAGCTGGGCATCCCCCTGGCGCACCGCATCGACACCCTGGTGGGTGAGCTGTCGGGCGGGCAGCGCCAGACCCTGAGCCTGGTGATGGCGACCCTGGGGCACCCCGAGCTGCTGCTGCTCGACGAGCACACCGCCGCCCTCGACCCCAAGGCCGAGGCCATCGTCATGGGCCTGACCGAACGGCTGGTGCGCCAACTGGGTGCCACCACGATGATGGTGACCCACAGCCTCGAGCAAGCGCTGCGATATGGCGACCGGCTGGTGATGCTGCGCGATGGCCAGCTGATCGGCGACTGGCCCGCCAGCGAGCGCGCCGGGCTGACCCCAGAGTCGTTGCGGGGCCTGTATGGCTCAGCCATAGTGGACCCCACCTCTGCTGAACATGACGATGGTGCTGCAACGCCGTGACTTTCTGGCCCTGATGGGCACTGGTGCGGTGAGCACCGTGGTGCTCTCGGCCTGCGGCAAGCTCGGCGGCACCCAAGCCAAAGGTCCCACCATCGGCATGCTGCAGATGGTCGACGCACCGCCGCCGAACGCGGTGCGCAAGGGCTTTGAGGACACCCTCGCCAAGGCGGGCTACACCACCGGCAAGAGCGTCAATTTTATCCAGAAGGACGCCGCCGGTGAGCTGCCCAACACCACCCTGGTGATGAAGCAGTTCGTCAGCGATCAGGTCGACATGGTGTTTGCCATCGGCACCCCGCCGCTGCAGGCGGCGATGAAAACCGTGCCCGAGACCATTCCGGTGGTCTTCGCCTACTGCTCGAACCCCTGGGGCGCCGGCGCCGGCACCCCACCCGGCGGTGTGGGCCAGCACAAACCCAACGTCGTGGGCACCATTGGCACCAACCCGATGGGCAAAGAGCTCGATCTGGCCAAGGCAATCGTTCCCGGCCTGCAAACCGTGGGGGTGATCTTCAATCCCGGCGAGCCCAACTCCGAATACGAGGCCCAGGTGCTGCGCGATGAAGCCAAGACGCGCGGCATCAATGTGATTGAACAATCGGTGGCCAATTCGGGCGAAGTGCTGCAGGCGGCCCAGGTGCTGGCCAGCAAGGGCATTCAAGCCTTTGTCAAAATCGGCGATTACGCCACGATTCAGGGGTTCGGCTCGATCGCCAAGGTGGGCCTCGAGAAGAAGATCCCGGTGTTCTCGGTCGATGCCGACGACATCAAACTGCCCGGTTGCCTGGCCACCATTGGCTGGGCCTACTACGACGACGGTGTCGCTGCCGCCCAACTCGCCATCCGGGTGCTCAAAGGCGAATCGCCGAAGACGATGGCCTTTGAACCCCTCAGCAAAACCGAGACCAACGTCAACCTGGTCACCGCCAAGAGCATCGGTGTGACCGTGCCCGAAGCGGTGATCCAGGGCGCCAACCAGGTGATTCGCTGAGCCTGGCTGGCGGCGGCGGCGTTCAGCCCTCGGGCTCGGCGTCGCCGATGGGGGTGACGCTCTGCAGGCGCTCGTTGAGCTGCATCGCCATGGCCTGACGGCCGATCGCCAGCACCTTGAGGGTGTCTTCGTGGAGCCGCAGCTGGGCATCGGCGACCTGCATGCCCCGCACCAGCTCCTTGATGTCGTCGGGCAGGGTGTTGAGGTCGTAGCGCTTGCCCTCGAACGTCAGCACCGGAGGCTGGTTGGCGCCGGTGGGATTGAAGCCAGGGGCGTTGACTGGGGGCTGACCAGAGAAGGGATCCAAGGGTTCCAACTGTGCTGAGGCCACAGGTTACGGGGCAAGTCCCGTGGTTGCCGGCAGATTGCCACTGATTTCAGCCTTGGGGGCCCAACTCGATCAGCTGGCGCTCACACAGCTCGCGATAACGACCACCCCGGGACAGCAATTGCCGGTGGCTGCCCTGCTCGACGATCCGACCGGCCTCGAGCACCAGGATGCGATCAGCGTTCTGCACGGTCGCCAGGCGATGGGCGATCACCAGCACGGTGCGACCCGCCATGGCGCGATCGAGACCCTGCTGCACCGCCGCCTCGGACTCGGCATCGAGGGCGCTGGTGGCCTCATCGAGCAGCAGCACCGATGGGTTGCCCAGCACCGCCCGGGCGATCGCCAGCCGTTGCAGCTGGCCACCCGAAAAGTTGGCGCCCCGCTCCTCGACGCGGCTGTCGTAGCCCAGGGGCAGGGCCTCGATGAAGCCGGCAGCATTGGCCAGCTGGGCTGCTTCGCGAATCTGCTCAAGGCTGGCCGGCCGGCCGAAGGCGATCGCCTCGGCCACCGTGCCCGAGAACACGCTGCTCTGCTGGGGCACCAGCGCCACGGCGCGGCGCAGCTCGTGGGCCCGCAGCAGGGCCAAATCCTGACCGTCGAGCAGCACCGTGCCCTGCTGGGCGGTGTTGAAGCGAAGCAGCAGCGAAAACAGGGTGCTCTTGCCCGCTCCCGAGGGGCCGACCAGGGCCAGCACCTCGCCCGGGGAGACCGTGAGGTCGAGCCCCTGCAGCACCGGCTGGGCTGGGTCGTAGCCAAACTGCACCCCGCGCAGCTCGAGCTGACCGCGCACCACACCCAAGGGGCGGGCATCGGGCCGATCGGCAGGCTCGGTCGGCTCCCGCTCGATCTGGCGCAGCCGCCGCAGGGAGGCCTGGCCCTGCTGAAACTCGTTGAAATTGGTGGTCAGGTGGCTGATCGGGTCGATCAGCATCAGCAGGGCGGTCACGTAACTGCTGAAGCCCTGGGCATTGAGCCCGCCGGCCTGGATGCGGGCTGCGCCGATCAGCAGCACCGCCAGGATGCCGGCCGCCTCCAGAAAGCCCACCACCGGGTACTGCAGCGCCAGCAGCCGCTGGGTGAGGTAGCGGGCCTTGCGGTGCAGATCGATCTCCACCTCAAAGCGCTGCTGCAACCAGGGCTCGGCAGCAAAGGCGCGCACCAGCGGCAGCCCCGCAATCGCCTCCCCCAGCAGGGCCGCCAGCTCAGAGACTTGCTTCTGGCTGCGCTCGGCGGCCTGCATCACCCGGGCGCCGAACAGGCTGACCAGCACCCCAACCACCGGCGCCAGCACCAAGGTGGCGATCGCCAGGGGCCAGTCGAGCCACACCATGTACCCCAGCACCACCACCAACTGCAGGGCGCTGGGGGTGGTGTCCTGGATGGTTTTGTAGATGACCTCGCCGACCCGGTCGGCGTCTTCGGTCAGTCGGTAGGTGAGATCGCCGGCCGACAGCTTTTCGAGGGCAGCGAAATCGATGCGCTGCAGGCGGGCAAACAGCTGCCGCCTCAGCTCCTGGCTGACCTGCAGCGCCGGCGCCGCCAGCAGAGTGTCCTGGCCGAACTGGGCCAGCTTCTGCACCATGAACAGGCTCAGGGCCAGGCCGATGACCCGCAGCACCCGGGCCAGGTCGCCCGCGCCGATGGCAGGGATCAGCTGTCCCGCCAACATGGCCAACAGGGGCCAACAGCCGACAAACACCAGCATGCAGGCCCCTCCAGCCAGCAGCGCCCGCCTGTGGGGGAGCAGCAATGGCAGCAGGCGCCTGAAGCCTGCAGAAGATGGTGCGAGCATCGATTCAAGCTAAGGCCCGATGAAACTCGATCAATTCCTCAAATGGAAGGGCCTGGTGGCCACCGGCGGCGAAGCCAAAGCCCGCATTCAGGCCGGGGAGGTCCAGGTCAACGGCATCCCGGAAACCCGCCGCGGCCGCCAACTCTCCAACGGCGATGCCGTCGCGATCGACGGGCAGGAGCTGCTGGTGCTGCCCGATCGCCCCGGTTCCTGAGTAGCGCCCGCCCCGGCCCCGGACAGGCGGCCATTTAGGTTTTGTTCACGATTGAGCAACGAGGTGAACCGGTGCGCAAGGCCGTGATTGCTGGCAACTGGAAGATGCACATGACCTGCGCCGAGACGCGGGTGTTTGCGGCCACCTTCCGCCCCTTGATCGCCGATCTGCCCGCAGATCGGGAGATTGTGCTCGCCCCCCCGTTCACCGCCATTCCGACCCTGTGTCGCCACCTGGAGGGTGCCGGCGTGGCGATCGCCGGACAGAACGTGCACTGGGAGGAGAAGGGGGCCTACACCGGCATGGTCTCGGCGCCGATGCTGGTGGAACACGGCGTGACCCACGCCATCGTCGGCCACAGCGAACCGCGCAAGTACTACAGCGAAACGGATGAACAGATCAACCTGCGCGCCAGGACGGCGCAACGGCACGATCTGATTCCGATTCTGTGCGTGGGCGAGAGCCTCGATCAACGCGAGGCCAAGGAGACCGAACGGGTGATCCACCGCCAGATCGAGCAGGGCCTCGAAGACGTGGATCCCACCCGCCTGATCGTGGCCTACGAACCGATCTGGGCCATCGGCACCGGCAAAACCTGTGCCGCCGAAGAGGCCAACCGCATCTGCGGCCTCATCCGCGGCTGGGTGGGTGACCCCAGTGTCACGGTGCAGTATGGCGGTTCAGTCAACACGGCCACCATTGACGACCTGATGGCCCAGAGCGAGATCGACGGCGTGCTGGTGGGTGGCGCTTCGCTCGATCCGGTGGGCTTCGCCCGCATCGCCAACTACCAGGTGCCAGCTGCGGTGTGAGGCTGCCGGCTCCACCCCTGCCCGTCTGAACCACTGCCGAGGGGCAACCGTGTCGAGCCCTGCCTTGATCCCGCCAGGTCCGTTGGTGATGGGGGTGCTCAACCTCACCCCCGACTCGTTCAGCGATGGTGGCCGCTTGAGCACCCCCGCCGCGGTGCTGCGGCAGGCCCGGCGCATGCGGGCCCAGGGCGCCCACGTGCTCGACCTAGGCGCGCAGAGCACGCGCCCCGGGGCTCAGATGGTGGGTCCAGCTGAAGAATTGCGGCGCCTGCTGCCCGCTCTGGAGGCCCTGCAGACGCTTCGGGCCGCACACCCGGGCCTGCTGATTTCCGTCGACACCTTTGAGGCCTCGGTCGCGGCAGCCGCCCTGGCCGCCGGTGCCGACTGGATCAACGACGTGCGCGGCGCCAACCACACCCCCGAGGCGCAGGGCGGCAGCCTGAGGGATCCGGCGATGCTGCCGCTGATCGCGGCCGCGGGATGCCCCTATGTGTTGATGCACAGCCGCGGCACCAGCCAGATGATGGACAGCCTGGCGGTCTACGGCGATGTGGTGGCCGAGGTGCGCGCCGAGTTGCTCAGCGCCACCGAGGCAGCGCTGAGCGCCGGCGTACGACGCGAACAGATCGTGTGGGATCCGGGGCTGGGGTTCGCCAAAACCACCGAGCAGAACCTGGAGCTGCTGCAAGGGCTCGCCAAACTCTCAACAGCCACAGCCGATGGGTTGCCCCTGCTGGTGGGTCCATCGCGCAAGCGCTTTGTCGGGGCCGTGCTGGGCGAGCCTCGTCCGCGGGCACGCCTGTGGGGCACGGCGGCGGTGTGCGCCGTGGCGGTCAGCCGTGGCGCCCGGGTGCTGCGGGTGCACGACGTGGGTCCGATCGCCCAGGTTGCGGCGATGGCTGCAGCGATCTAAACAGCCTTCAGACGGCACTGACGGTGGCCACCCGTCGATGCTGCATCGTCAGCCTCGAAGCCATGACGCTGTTCCACTGCTTGCGCAATGCCACGGCTGCCCTGCTGCTGACACTCGCCCAGAGTGCAGCGGCACCTGCCGTCCCGCGCACGAGCTGGACGCGGGTGAGTGCCAAGCCGGCGATCCAAGGCAACGCAGCGATCGCCGTCTGGGCCCATGGTGATGATCGCTGCTTTGAATATCCGCGATACACGGTCAGCGAATCATCTGCAGCCAACACAGGCAACGAGGATGCCGCCAGATTCATCACAACGATCGCCGTCAGAGCGGCGAGCACACCATGCCGACAGATCGCCAAAGACACGTCAGGCAAGCCTGTCTTTGTGATCAAGAAAGGATTCGAGTTTTTCAAAGGACTGGCCGGCACGATCTTGATCACCGATTCAGGCAGCGGTCCAGACCCACGCACACTGACGCTTTACGCCATCAACAAACAATCCAAGATCCTGGAGTTTGCTGACTATTTAGACTCAGACATCCTGCTCAAGAACAACACACTCATCTTCTGGCACAAGACCAGTGCGGCAAATCAGCAGAATTGCCCGCAATACAAGCAAATCACTGCCCAAGGATTCGGCGCCGTCATCGAAAGCCAAGTGGTCGTTGACCTGACAACACACCAGGTGTCGACGACGTCGAAGCGTCGCTGCGAATCGCGACAAAGCAGGAACCTCTAGCAAAGATCGAGACACTGCGACAGCCTGCGTCCATCCGTT
The DNA here is from genome assembly GCA_016882345.1 of Cyanobacteria bacterium K_DeepCast_35m_m2_023. The sequence goes on along the minus strand of VGQR01000020.1, from coordinate 686 downwards.
GGCGGCACCTCCAAGGCTGTTGAAGGTCGCCTGGATTGCCCACACCCATGCCTGCAAGCGGGGTCTCGCCGCAGGCAAACGCAGGCGCCGGTGCGGGTGCGCTCGATCAAGATGCTGGGCACTCCCAACAACGGCTCGGTGCCCGGCAGCTTTACCTGGGGTGAAATCAGCACGGCCGACTGCAAAGGCGGCGAAGGTCTTCCGCCCCCGCTGAATACGGCTTTGGTCTGGAATCCGGCCCAGGCCGGCCATCTCAACGGCATCCCGGTGACCCTTTTGGCCGGCACCTACTTCCAGGTCAAGGACGGCAACCCCCGCGTCTGGCCCTATGACGGCACGGTCTCGCGCTACAGCGCCTGGGCCGAGGGGGTCAGCGATGCCGTGATCCCCCACCGCACCTGCTGGCAGGGTCCGTTAACCCACAGCATCTTTGCGTCAGACCGGATCAAGGCCGATTGGCAGACCGCGATCACCTGGAACACGGCCGCCCTTGAGCGGGTGAACCAGGCGATCGATGAGGCCGACACGGCACTGCAGCAAACCAACCGGCGCGGCTGTAAGCCCTGATCAGCCCTCGCTGACGCCCTCGATCCTGTCTTCGATCTCCTGGTAGAGCTCCTGCAGCTGCTGAATGTTCTCGTCAGAGGTTTCCCAGTAGCCGCGGCCGTTCACCTCCAGCAGGGTGC
>VGQR01000019.1 GCA_016882345.1 Cyanobacteria bacterium K_DeepCast_35m_m2_023 | reverse complement strand
CAGTAGGCGGAGTACATCACGCCACCCGATGCCGTAATCGTCTCAGCCAGGGCGATGGTGCTGGGGGTGCTGATGCTGGTGACGGGAATCGGCGCTCCCTTGGTGCTGAGGACCGACGGTTGGTTGACGGCCGCTGCCCAACCCAGGCCAACCACCGACACCACCAGGGCCACGAGGATGCCCCGGAACAACAGTTGGCCACGATCAAGCCAATCGCCCTGCAGCAGGCTCAGCACAAACAGGCTCAAGCTAAGGACAGCCGAAAGCACACAGAAGGGACAGCAATCGCGGATCGCAAAGGCCATCACCCCGACGAGCACCAGACTGAACACGGCCATGGCGATCGCCAGCACAAACGCCCCCCAGCGGCAGGCTGCCTGCAGCTTGATCCGGAGATCCCCCTGGATCACCAGGGGCGCCAGGGCCAGCAACAGCATCGCGCTGTAGGCCAGAAAGCCGAACAACGCCAAGGGTTGGCCTAGCAGGGTGCCCCAGGCGCTGGACAGCACCTTGACGCAGCCATTGCAACCGAAGAATCCCTGGCTGCTGCAACTGAGGGAGCCGATCACGCCCCATTTCTGGAGCGTGATCGAACCGGTATCGATGGCGCCGATGGTGGCCAGCACGGCCATCACCACCCGCACCCAGCGCCGCCCGGATTCAGGCCGGCGCCGCTGCGTGTGGAGGCGTTCGCTGAGGCGACTGGAGGTCACATCCACAGGGCGGATCGAAACGGATTCTCGCAGCCCTGTCCCATAGGGTGGAACTGGCTCATCCCCAGGCCCACCCGTCCATGACCAAGCCAACCGTGGCCTTTGCCCACCTGGGCTGCGAAAAGAATCGGGTTGACACCGAACACATGCTGGGCCTGTTGGCAGAGGCTGGTTACGGAGTCAGCGCCGATGAAAGCGACGCCTCGGTCGTGGTGGTCAACACCTGCAGTTTCATCCAGGACGCGCGCGAAGAATCGGTGCGCACCCTGGTGGAGTTGGCCGAAGCGGGCAAAGAACTGATCATTGCCGGCTGCCTCGCCCAGCATTTTCAAGAGGAGCTGCTTGAGAGCCTGCCGGAAGCCAAAGCGATCGTCGGCACCGGCGACTACCAGCACATCGTCAGCGTCCTGGAACGGGTGGAAGCCGGTGAGCGCGTGAACCAGGTGAGTGCCAACCCCACCTTTGTGGGCGACGAGCACCTGCCGCGCTACCGCACCACCAGCGAGGCCATCGCCTACCTGAAGGTGGCTGAAGGCTGCGACTACCGCTGCGCCTTCTGCATCATTCCGAAGCTGCGGGGCGACCAGCGCTCGCGGCCGATCGAAAGCATCGTGGCCGAGGCCCAGACCCTGGCGGCCCAGGGGGTGAAGGAGCTGGTGCTCATCAGCCAGATCACCACCAATTACGGCCTCGACCTCTATGGCAAGCCCCAGCTGGCCGAGCTGCTGAGGGCCCTGGGTGAGGTCGAGATCCCCTGGATCCGGGTGCACTACGCCTACCCGACCGGCCTGACGCCCGCGGTGCTGGCGGCCTACCGCGAGGTGCCGAATGTGCTGCCCTACCTGGATCTGCCGCTGCAGCACAGCCACCCCGAGGTGCTGCGAGCGATGAACCGACCCTGGCAAGCCGACGTCACAGCCGGACTGCTGGCGCGCATTCGCGAGCAACTGCCCGAGGCCGTACTTCGCACCACCTTCATCGTGGGGTTCCCGAGCGAAACCGAGGCGCACTTCGAGCACCTGCTCGCCTTTGTGGCCGAACAGCAGTTCGACCATGTGGGGGTGTTCACCTTCTCTGCTGAAGAGGGAACACCTGCGGCAGAGCTCCCGGATCAGGTGCCGGCCGAGGTGGCAGCGGAGCGCAAGGACCGGCTGATGGCACTGCAACAGCCGATCGCCGCCGCCCGCAACACCGCCTGGGTGGGGCGCATCGTCGATGTGCTGATTGAGCAGGAGAACCCCAGCACAGGCGAGATGCTGGGGCGCTGCGCCCGCTTCGCCCCCGACGTGGATGGCGAGGTGCGCGTCGTGCCCGGGCCCGGCGGTCTCTGCGCCGCACCGGGGACGATGGTGCCGGTGCGCATCACTGCAGCAGAGACCTACGACTTGATCGGTGAAGTGGTGGGGGCGGGCGCCATGGTCGACGCGGTCCGTGGACAGCTGGAGCCCGCACGGGTTTGAGCCAAACCACCCTGATCAGCACACTGCGGCTTCATCAGCGCACCACCTTTCTGGTCGCCTCCGGTGTGAGCACGGCCGGCTCGTTCGCCGGGCTGACCGCCAAGGGGTGGATCCTGATCAACGGCAGCAACAACCCCCTGCTGCTGGCTCTGCACTTTGCAGCGCTGGCCTTGCCATCGCTCCTGGTGAGTGGTCCTGCCGGGGTCCTCACCGACCGCCTGGGCAGCGAACGGGTGCTGATCCGAGCCCAGTGGGGCCTGTTCGGCGCCGGGGTGCTGGGCGCCGTGGCCATTCCCTTGGCCACAGCAGAAGCACAGATGGCTCTGCTGCTGCTCAGCACCTTGCTGGTGGGGATCGCCAGCACCTATGAGCTGACGGCGCGCAGCAAATACTGCGCCCTGCTGGTGGACAGCCCCGATCAGCTGGCGCCCTACCTGGCCAGCTTTTCGGTGGTGTTCAACGTGGGCAAATTGGTGGGCCCACCCGTAGGCGGCTGGCTGTTGGCGCTCAGCGGGGCCACCACCGCGCTGGCCCTCGATGCGGCCACTTATCTGTTGCCGGTGGCGACGATCATCTGGCTGTTGGTGCCCAACCGCGACGCCGAGGAGCGCAGCGGCAGCGAAGCTGGCCAGAGCAGCTCGGACGCCACACTGATCACCGCCTGGCGCCAATGCGGACCCGTGCTGCGCCATGTGCTGCGATTCAGTGCTCTGGCATGCCTGGCGGTTTTTTTTCATCCGGGCCTCGCACCGCTGATGGCGAGGCGGGTGGTCGGAGCAAGCCCGCAGGCTCTGGGCAACTTCACAGCCGTGCTGGCCGCTGGCAGCATCTGCGGTGGCTTAGTGCTGCAGCGTTACAGCCGTGGCCTCAGCAGCCGACCCGGGCTGCTGCTGGGGTTCTGCACCCTGATCACCGGCTTGGCACAACTGGGACTGGCCAGCAGCCTGAACCCGATCGTCGGGCTAGCCATGACCTTTGTCATCGGTGCCGGCACGGCCAGTCTGCTGGCCGGCACCAATCTGATTGCCCAGATCGGGGCCGCCCAACGCATTCGCGGGCGAATCGCCGGCTTGAGCCAGATCGCCTTCCTGGGTGGCGGGGGCCTCAGTGGGCTGCTGGCCGCTGGTCTGACCCTGCAATGGGGGCTAGGCGCCTGCTTTGCCCTGCTGGGTGCAGTCGGGAGCGCGCTGGGGGTGCAGGAGCTGATCCGTCATCACGGAACCCGCCTGCCCCCCGCCGACGCGCTCAGATCAGCTTGAGGCCGCGCAACACCACGGTGGCGACGAACGCCGTCGCCAGTCCACCGCCCACCAAACCCAGATAGATCGCCACACCCATGGGAGTTTCAACAATGTGTTCGGCTCATTACAGCAGAGCCGAGGCGGCTTCAGCGCTAAAAACGATCCCCTAGCCTGCTCCAAGGTTGTTGCTGCAGCACTCAGCAACATTTCTGCATCAGTTCACTGCTCTTTTCCTTCCAGCGTTAGTTTCCCATCCAGCTGACGCGCAAGCGCTCTGGTCCGCCCACCCGCCGCCCGTCCATGCGCACGCTGTTCATCTACCCGGAATTCCCCAAAACCTTCTGGAGCTACGAGAAGATCCTCGAGCTGGTGAACCGCAAGGTCCTGCTGCCCCCCCTGGGGTTGGTGACCGTGGCCGCTTTGCTCCCCCAACATTGGGAGATGAAGCTGGTCGACCGCAACGTGCGCGAGGTCAGCGCCGCCGAATGGGATTGGGCGGAGCTGGTGGTGATTTCGGGGATGATCGTGCAGAAGGCTGACATGGCCGTGCAGATTGGGCGCGCCAAAGAGCACGGCCTGCCTGTGGCAGTGGGCGGTCCGTTTGCCAGTTCCACGCCAGATGCACCCGAGATCGAGCTGGCGGATTTCAAGGTGCTCGATGAAGGGGAGATCACCCTGCCCCTGTTCATCGAGGCGATCGAACGGGGCGAGCGCAGCGGTCGTTTCAGCGCCAATGGCGACAAACCGGATGTGACCGGCACCCCGATCCCCCGCTTCGATCTGCTCGAACTCGACGCTTACGACTCGATGAGCGTTCAGTTCTCGCGCGGTTGCCCGTTCCAGTGCGAATTCTGCGACATCATCGTGCTGTACGGCCGCAAACCGCGCACCAAGACCCCTGAGCAGCTGGTCGCCGAGCTGCAGCGGCTCTACGACCTGGGCTGGCGCCGGGCCATCTTCCTGGTTGACGACAACTTCATCGGCAACAAGCGCAACGCCAAGCTGCTGCTGCCCGCCATCAAGCAGTGGCAGATCGAACGGGGCTACCCGTTCAGCTTCACCACCGAGGCTTCGGTCGATCTGGCCTCCGATGAGGAGATGATGCGGATGATGGCCGAGGCACGCTTTGAGGCGGTGTTCCTGGGCATCGAAACCCCCGATGAAGCCAGCCTTTCGGTGGCGGGCAAACACCAGAACACCCGCAGCTCGCTGGAGGAATCCGTGGATCGGATCACCAGCTATGGCATCCGCGTGATGGCCGGCTTCATCATCGGCTTCGACGGCGAGCAGAGTGGCGCGGGCGACCGCATTGTGCGCTTCGTGAGCCGCACAGGCATTCCCGCCGCGATGATGGGCATGCTGCAAGCCCTACCGAACACGGGCCTCTGGCACCGGCTCGAGAAGGAAGGCCGCCTGATTCAAGGAAAGGCCGATGCCAAGGGCGTGAACCAGACCAACCTGCTCAACTTCGTGCCCACCCGGCCGATCCGCGATATCGCCAACGAATACGTGGATGCCTTCTGCCGCCTCTACGAACCGAACGCATACATCGATCGCGTCACCCACTACTACGGCAAAGTTGGAGCCCCGCGCTGGAAGACCTTCTACAAGCCCGAGAACTCCGACAAGCCAGCGATCCCTCCCGCCAACGACCTGCGCGCCCTGGCCACGGTGGTCTGGCGCCAGGGGTTCAAGCGCGACACCCGCTTCCGCTTCTGGCGTTCGCTGGCCCGCATCGCCCGCCGCAATCCGGCCAACCTCGAGCAGTTCCTGGTCACCCTCGCCCACAACGAGCACTTCCAGGAGTACCGGGCGGTGGTGACCCGCGAGATCCAAGAACAGCTGGCCATACTGCCGCCAGAACCCCCGGCCGCACCGATGCAACCGCAACGGGAATTGCAGCCGGTCTAATCCTGGATGTAGGTCTGACCGGCAATCAGGCACTGTTCGGCCCGTTGCAGTTCACGCCCTAGATAGAGGGCATGGTCCAGACGTGACAGGCGGTGGGGTCCATCGCCTTCGGTCAAGGCGATACCCAGTTCTTTGGCGCTGCGCCCGCGGACAATGGCGGTGGGTCGTCGCACGGCGCCACCACGACAACTCAACACCTCGCCCGTGTCGGGATCGGTGGCCAAGCCACGCGCATCGATGGCATTGCTGTAGTGCTCGACCACAAGCTCGGCCGCCCCATGGTCGACCTTGATCAAAAAGTAGCCCTCTGGGTCGAGGGCGATGAAGCGCTTGGAGAGGTCGTGATCCAGGCCATGGATCAGACGCTGCTGCTCAGGGCTCAGGGGCTGGGGGCTGGGCTGGGACATCGGGGGGATCGTACGCAGCCGTGAACGGCAATTCGGCGTTGATGGCCTCGATCTGCTGCAGCATCTGCTGGTTGGCCCCCGGCAGCCACTGGCGCAGGATCTGGGTGAAGCCTGGATCGATCCAGCGGTGCAAGCTGATGCGCGGCTGGGCGACGAAACCGCGGCGGCGCTTGTGGCTGCCGCCGGCACCGGGGTCGAAGTGCTGGATGCCCTGCTCGATCGCCCAGGCGATCGGGGCGTAGTAGCAGACCTCGAAATGCAGGTTGTCGAGGTCAACGGCGCTGCCCCAGTAACGGCCCCAGATGTGCCCACCGCCTCGCACGCACAGGGACATCGCCAAGGGTTCGGTCACTGAGGAGCCGAGGGGATGGGCCGCAAACAGAACCAGGTCATCACGCAGATCGCGGGCCGCCGCCGCAAAAAACTCCTGGGTCAGATATTTGCTCCCCCAGGCACCCCAACGGGCGCAATGCATGGCGTAGAACTCGTGCATGCGATCGACCAACACAGGTGGAATCGCTGCGCCGGCCAGGGGAGTGACGGTCAGGCCAGCCGCCTCCACTGCGCGCCGTTCGCGCTTGATGTTGCGGCGCTGGTTGGCGTTGAAGCTGGCCAGGTAATCGTCGAAGCCGGCAAAACCGGGATTGGTCCAGGTGCTCTGCTGGTTGAGCCAAGGGCTGCAACCTGCGGACTCTGCCAGGGGCGCCCAATCGGGGTCCACGTAGAGCAAATTGAGGCTGAAGATCCCATGCTCGCGGCAGAAGTCATCGATCAACCGCAGCATCGCGGCCGTCAGCCTGGTGGCGTCTTCGGACGGATCGATCCAGAAGCGGTAGCCCACCACCGGGCTCACCGGGCTCATGCCCACCAACTTGGGGTAGTAGCGCTGACCCAGGCGGGTGGCGAGCTCGGCGAAGCTCTGATCGAACACAAATTCGCCGTAGCTGTGGCCCTTGAGGTAGAGCGGAGCCACCGCCACAAGCTGCCCATCGCGCCAAAGACCCAGATGGCATGGCTGCCAACCCTGGGACGGCACGATGCTGCCGCTCAGCTCGAGATGGTGCAACCAACGCCAGCGAAAGAAGGGCGATGGCACTGAGCTGCCGCTGGCCGCGGCCACCAGCTGATCCCAACGGGCCTCGGGCAGTTCGGCCATGCCTTGATGCCAGCGGGCTTGCAATCCAGCGATCGACACCCACACGGCAGCGGCTTGGCGCAAAACTAACCAGTGCCCCCAGCCTGCCGAGATTGCCGCGCACCAGCTCGCCGTTCACCACCCTGATCTGCCTGACCCTGGGAGGGGCCTGGGTGCTGCAGACCGCGACGACACCAGCCAGGGCGGGTCTGCTGCGGCCGCTGCTGGATTGGATGCAGCCACGGCTCGAGGAACGCCTCAGCCAAGCCTGCGTTCAGCAGCTGGCCGCTGACGATGCCCAGCTCGGCCGCCTTGTGCAGGGGCCCTGCAGTGCCCTGGCCAGACCCACCAGCCGCTGCCTGATCGAAGAGACCGAGCGCAGTGGCCGCGGCTTCGAGGTGCTGCGCGAGATGTGGGCTGGCCGCTTCGGAGCAGCCAGCGAAAGCGTCAGCAAGCGCTGCGTGGCCAGGCAGCTGGGTTTGCCGGCAGACAGCCTCGATCAGGTCCCGCTGCGGGAGCTCGTGCGTCGCTACAGCGAGGGCACCCGTCGGTAACGAAGCAGCAGTTCCTCTCCCTGCAACGGTTGCTGTTCACACAACTGCCACCCTTGCCCAGGCCAAGGCCGATCGGCCCCCACGGGAAGCCAGCAGTGGGGCCCGCCAAGCAACAGGGGGCAGAGGGTGAGCTGCAGCTCGTGGATGCAGCCGGCTTCCAGCAGGCTGGCAGCCAGTTGGGCACCGCCCAGCACGACGATGCGATGCAGGCCGTTACCGGCGAGACGGGCCAGGGCCAGGGGCCAGGGGTCCAGGGTCAGAACGCGGGCAAAACCAGCCGGGGGCTCCCCCGGGTCGGCAGCGGCCGGGTCCGGGGTCAGCAGCCAGCGCTCCAACGGTTGTGCAAAAAAAGGCAGATCGGCGGCAAAAGCAGCGCTGCGGCTGACAGCGATGGCCACCGGTTGGGGCGCCCGGCCGGCAGCGCGACGCCGCTCAAGCAGTTCTGGCCGATGAATCAGGCAGCTGCTGCCATGCAGCCGCAGCGTCTGGGCCCCGATCAGCACGGCATCGGCCCAGGCCAAGGCCTGTTCGAGCACCTGTCGATCGCCAGGCCCGCCCAGTTGGGCGGGCCCGCCGGCCGCTGGGGCCAAACGACCATCGAGGCTGATGGCCAAAACCAGCTTCAGCCTCGGTTCGCTCAAGCGCTCAGCGCAGCCTCCAGGGCCTGGGGCACCATGCCCAGCTGCGGCGTCTCGGCGAACACCTCGGCGGCGTTGTTCGGACTCTCCTGCAGCCGCACCTTGTGCAGCCGGGCACCGGTGGCCGCCACCGGTGCACTCAGGATGTCGGCGATGTGCAGGGCGATGTTCTCGGCCGTGGGCACGCAACTGGCGAAATGGGCCACATCCTTGTTCAAAAAGGTGTGGTCAAACGGTTCCACCACCAGGTCAGCAACCAGTTGCTGCAGGGCGGCGAGGTCGCAGACCATGCCGGTGCGGGGGTCGATGCTGCCGCGTACGGTCACATCGAGCAGGTAGTTGTGGCCATGGCCGTGGGGTCGGGCGCACTTGCCGTAGATCGCATCGTTCTCGGCCTGGCTCAGCTCCGCGCGGGCGAGGCGGTGGGCGGCGGCGAAATGGGTGCGGATCGAGACGAAGGCTTCCATGGTGTCGCCGAGCAGATCGGCCCAGAGGGTGTCGGATTCATAGAGGCGGATGCCCACCACGGGCAGCCGCGGAGCCAGACGGCTCCAGATGGCGCTGGCCAGGGCCTCGGTGGTGGGCAGGCAGCCCTCGGGATGGCCGAGGTCAAACTCGGGACAGGCCTCATTGAGACAGCGGAAATCGAGCTGCTCGGTGACCTCTGAGCGGATGGCGTGCTTGACCTCCGAGAGGTTGAGCACCATGCCATGGGCATCGAGGGGACCGGCCATGGCCACGATCAGCTCGTAATTGTGACCATGGCCGGGGGCGATGCTGCAGGGTCCGAAACGGGCCCGGTTGTCATCGGCCGAGAGCTCGGGCAGCCAATAGAGGTGGCTGGCACTGAAGCGCGCCCGGCGAGTGATCACGCAGGGTCTTCCGCGGCCATGGGCGGGAGCAGTGGCCGTCATCGCCCTCCTCAACGAGTGTGCATCCTAGAAACCGTTGAACGCCCATGCCGAGCCTCCGGCGTCGGTCACCCGCACAATGGATTCCCAGGAGCTGCGCCAGAAGCTGGAAGGTCTCAATCTCTACCTGGTGGGGATGATGGGTGCCGGCAAAAGTGCCGTGGGCCGTCCCCTGGCCGAAGCCCTGGGCTACCGCTTCGCCGATGCCGACAGCGCCATCGAGGCGGTGGCCAAACGAGGGATCCCCGAGATCTTTGCCACGGAAGGCGAAAACGGGTTTCGCCGCCTCGAAACGGCTGTGCTGGGGCAGCTGGCCGGCTGGCATTCGCTGGTGGTGGCCACCGGCGGAGGGGTGGTCACGCGCCCCGAAAACTGGGGGCACATGCACCAGGGGGTGGTGATCTGGCTCGATGCCCCCCGCGAGGTGCTGCTCCAGCGCCTGCGGGCCGACGCAACGCCGCGCCCCCTGCTCGGCGACGCTGACCCTGGGGCGCGATTGGATGCCCTGCTGGGCGAACGCCTGCCGCTCTATGCCCAGGCCGATCTGCGCATCAGCCACAGCAGCGAGTCGCCCGCTGCGGTGGCCGCCCTGGTGCTCGCAGAGCTTCCCGGGCTGATCAAGGAGCGCACGGTCGCCCCCACGGCCCCCGCCGGCCTGCGCAACAGCGACGGCCAAACGGTTCAATCGTTCAACTGAGCGCTTGGGCCGAACCCGGTGGTTCAAGCCGGACCGCAAACCACTGCACTGTCTCGCCTGGAGCGAGCTCCAGCTCACAGGCCGTCTCGAGCAGGCGCTGGGCCCGTTGGGCGTTAGTGGCCAAACCCTGGAGATCGGCAGACACATCCACCAGCGCCTCGAGTTTGCTGACGAGCCACTGCAGGGTTTCGTGGGCCGTCAGGATGGTTTCGGGCCCTGCGGGCTCAAGCACCACGTAATGATCGAGCTCACGCAGCAGTGGATCCGACATGGGCGTCAGCGTTGTTGGAACCATGTTGGCCCTGCTGTTGACTGTGTTGCCGGCCCGCGCAGCCGCTTGGCCCGCCTGGCGGCTGCCGGCGCCGCTTCAGGCTGCCGGCAGTCACGATCTGATTTACCCCGACTGGTTTGCCGGCACCTGGATGGTGACCAGCCTGGACCCGGCGGGCCAGGAGCCCGAGCTGCGCTATGCGGTGCGGTTTCTGGCCGATGGGCGCAGCGGGGTGATCGGCGATCGAGCCCACAACGCAACCGCCGTTGCCAGGGCGCTGCTGGGTCCGAGCTTGCTGGCGGTCGACAACGATGCGGCCAATCCCAATCGCCAACTGGCCAGGCTCAGGCCCGACACGCTGCTCGAATCGACCGTGGTGGCGCGGCGCAGCGAAATCGACGAGGGGCTGTTTCTGGCCGACGAGCTGGCCCTGCAGATCGTGCATGGGCCAACAGGTCCGCCGCGGGTCAGCCAGGTGGAGACCTTGAGCCGCTACCAGCTCGAGGGCAACGGCTCGATCAGCGCTGAGCAGTGGCAGGCGACCTATCCATCACCAGCCCAAGGGTTGATCGCAAGCCCGCTGCGCACCGCCCATTGGCACTTGCGCCTCAGCCCAGGCTCTCCAGAACCCGATCGCGCCAGTTGAACAAGCCATCCAACAACGGGCTGTCGCCCAAACCAGGCACGGCACGGCCCGCGAGTGGCTCACCCCACCCCGGGGGGAATCGCAATAACGACAACTGAGCCACCACCGCCAGATCTGCCAACGACAGGCTGGTCCCGACCAGGAACGGCTGGGTGTTGACCAACTGCTGCAGATGCTCAAGGCTGCGCTGCAGTTGTTGCCGCTCTCCCAGACCGAGCAGGGTTTCACCCAGGGTGTCGGCCCACTGGCCAAGGCCCGCGGGCACAGCAGCGACCAGTTGCTTCAACGGCGCAGGCGTTGCGGCCGGCAGCAAGGCCGCACGCAGCTCCGGTTCGGCGGCAGCCGCCTGCAGCAAGGCCGAACGGACAGCGCTGGCCAGGGCTGTATCGGCCCAATCCTCGAGCAGCATGGCGCGGGCGCGCAGCTCCGGTTGAGTTGGCTGCAAGGAGGGCTGGGGATAGTGCTGCTCCAGATGCAGGGCAATCGCCGTGGAATCGGCCACAACGGTCTCGCCATCGACGAGCACCGGCACCTGCCGTTGACCCGACAGGCGGAACAGGCTGATTTGGCCGAATCCGGGCGTGACCTCAACGACGTCATAACTGAGTCCCTTGGCGGCGAGCACCATCCGCACCTTGTCGCAGAAGGGGGACTGGCGAAACTGGTGCAGCTGCATGCCAAGAGGGCCTCAAGGGCGGCAGAGTAGCGGGCAAGTGCCGCCTGTGATGAAGGACTTCTTTCTCAACGTGACGCGCTACCCGCGTTACCTGATCGCTTTTGGTCTTGGAGTGGCCAATTCGGTGTTCGAGCCCCTGCTGGCACGGGCCCGGAATCCCGTGACAGCGGTTGCGCTGATCGGAGCTGCCATCAGCGGTGTGATCAGCCTGTCGCTGGTGCTGCATGCGATGGTGAGTTCCGCACCGGTGGTGTAGCGATGGCACAAGGCCGAAGGGTTGAACGGGTTGCTGCCCTGATCCGTCGAGAAGTCAGTTCGATGCTGCTGAACGGCATCAAGGACGAGCGGGTCAATCAGGGGATGGTGAGCATCACCAACGTTGAGGTGGCTGGAGATCTGCAGCACTGCAAGGTTTATGTGAGCGTGTATGGCAGCAGCGATGCACAAGAGCTGGCCCTGGCCGGGTTGCGTTCAGCCGCCAACTACGTCAAGGGTGAACTGGGCCGGCGCCTGCAGATGCGACGCACCCCTGAAGTGGTGTTCGTGCTAGATCGTGGCCTGGAACAAGGCACCAGCGTGCTGAGCCTGCTCAACAAACTGGAAGCGGAGCGCCAACGCAAAGGTGAGCCGAGCGAAGGCGTCGAGAGCCTGTCCGATTAAGCCAGCGCTGGGCAGCGAACACGCCTCGGCCCCGATCCGAACCCGGGGCAAGTCCAGTGGGCTGGGACCATCGCGGCTCGCTCTGGCAGCACGCAACAGCCGACGCTGTCGGCTGAGCAACACACAAAAAAGGTCCCTGTTGCCAGTGACCCTCGGACTAGGACAGTCGGGCATGAACTGACGCGAAGCTAGATCGCCTCGGCATAGACAACGTCGTAACCCTGGTTGGCCAAGCGGTTGATCTCATTGCAGACCCCTGGGTCAGAGAACACATAGGCATCCGATTTGTTATCCGTTGCCGGATAACCCTGGGACGTCAGGGAACCCTTACCGAAGTAAGCGGACTGACCGCTGTACGTGAACTGGCCTTTCTGAGCTTCGGCGGCTCCGTAAGAACGAGCCTTTGCAGTGGCAGCGCAAACATATTTACCCACCGGAATCTGAGTGATGGGGCTGAATGGCGTATCAACCGTGTTGCTCACTGCCAGGGAAGCATTGTTGAGGTAATCGGTCCCCAGCAGTCCGGCCAGACGGGTGTTAAAGACTCCGCGAACCTTGGCCTGACGCGCGATCTGACGACTTTCAGGCAAGGGATTCTGACCGCGCAGGTTGGTGGTCAACAGGGAGAGGAAATCGGTGTTGGAGATGGGTGCCACAGAGATCAAGTCACCATTGGCACTGAACAGCCCGCGCTGGCCTTCGGGGATCACCCGCGCCGTACCAGCCTGAGCCTGGGCACCCGCATCAAGGCCCAGAGATTGCTGAACATTCGAGACGGTCTGGTTTTGACCAGCCAAAGCAAGCTTGGCAAGCTCGGTTGTGGTCTTGGCCACAGGGTCAAACGAGGCCGGGGCCGCTTTGCTGACGGTATTGGCTCCCGATGTGGCCACAATCGGCACAGGAGCGTTGGGGTCGTTGTACAACTTGCCAGCGGTCGGAATGCGGTAGGTGAAGTAACCACCAACGGTGACTCCAAACACCGTGTCTCCGCCCGCATAGGCACGCAGCGAGAAACTTTCGCTCACAGGGACTTCCACCGTGGCGCGAACCCCCGGAAAAACGCTGTTGTCCGTTGCCGTGAGCAAACTGGATCCCACCACGTTGCCGGAGAGGAAGTAGGGGGAAATGGAAAGATACAACGGCTGCGTCTTGACGCTGGCCACGGGGATGGACAGGTTCAGCGAGCCATAGCTGAGACCCGTTGGACAGTTGTTGACCTTCCAGCCACCGCTGCCACCGACACGCCAGCGGGATCTTTCCCATTGCAGACCCGCATTCACCAGGTTGCTGAAACAACCGGGTGAGCCGTACCCGGAATACCCGACATAGGCACCACTGGTTGACTGACTGCCGGCGCCAAACCAGCGGTAACCAACCTCGGTCGAAACACCCCAGAGATTTTGAAAACTACTGCCCAGGGAGGTCGAAGAATATAAAATTCGATTCGCCGATGATTGAGACAGAGGCGTGAAGTAGGTCAAACCACCCGTGAAAGCCCCGCCACCGCTGGGGTACACCGAGGCAAAACCGCCACCTTGAACGGACAGCGAGGGATTGACGCGCGGGTAAAGACTGAGAATATCGAGATCACGATCAACGCTTAACTGTCCCGCAGAGCCATACTCAGCTTCTCCGTTAAGAACTGAAACATCATAGGTTTCATTCTCGAGCTTTGAGACAACGAATGTCGTGCCCTTTGCAACAACAACATTCGCACCAACGCACACTTTCTGATTGCCATTAATCAGCAAAGTGCCTTTGTTGAGCTTGACGCAGTTTTCGGCCAGTGAAATTTCTGTATTCTTCCCTAACAAGCCAATTGCACGGCGATCAAACAGGACTTCTGCACGGTTGCCTGCCGTGGCAACGAGCTGACCAACCGAGGCCTGCGTATTCACCCCCGCCGGGGCATTGTTGATCGTCAGGCCCGCACCACCGACGACGTTGCGGACCGTGACAGTGGTCAGAGGTGCAGATATGGCAGGCCATTGTCCGAGCAGCAGACCCGCACCAAATAGTGTAGAAATTAATGCTTTTGGCAGTTGTCGCGGCTGTCCGTGCATGGGTAACCCAACAAAAAGGTTGCTGCAATTTATAGCCTGCCATGACCACCTGCAACTGTCTGCGCCTCGGACAGTTGCACAATTGATAGGTTGCTGAGCGGCCGGAAAGCCGCTAAGGGGGGGCCAAACACAA
>VGQR01000018.1 GCA_016882345.1 Cyanobacteria bacterium K_DeepCast_35m_m2_023 | reverse complement strand
GCAACGTAATCTCACATCGACGCGATTCACGCGCAGCCTTGCGACTGGGACACGCCGCATGTCTTGGGCCGGCCATCCTCACGGGCTGCCTCTGGCTCAAGGGGTTGCACCCGGGTCTGCCAGGGATCAGCTGCCCGTTCCGGGCACTGACCGGGATCCCCTGCCCCACCTGCTACGTGACCCGGGCCGCGGCTGCGGCACTGAGAGGTGATCTCGCCAGCTCGATCCAGTGGCATGCCTTCGGCCCCCCCGTGGCGGCCGCGCTGCTGTGGTGGTCGTTCAGCGCCATCCACCAGCGCCGCCTGCTGCCCCGGCGGCTACCGGCCTGGCCGTTGGGCTGGGGGGCCGCAGCGTTGCTGGCCTATTGGCTGTTGCGGCTGGGACTGAGCTTTGGGCTGGGAATCCGGGGGTTCCCAGGGTTCCCGGCAGCTTGACGGCCGCGGGACCGCTGCTCAGCTGATCACGCCCTTGTGATAGTCCGCGTTCTGCAGATAAAAGCTGCTCATCGGCACAGCCACCAACGCCCCCAGGCCGCAGGTGCAGACCGACACCACGACGACCACCAGCCAGGTCAACAGCTCGATGCCGACGAAATCCATGCCGTTGGTCGAGCGATAGACCGCCTGAAACGACGCCGCGAACGCATCGGTGATCGACTGATCGCTCAAAAAGATGCGGTCGACGTACACCGGCATCACCAGCATCACAGCAATCCCCGGAAGGATGCAGAGCACAAAGCCGATCGCGCTGACCAGCGAAAACAGCACCCCCGCCCAGAAGTAACGCCATGGGCGTTTGAGCAGGGCTGCAAAGGCCTGTTGCACGCTGATCGTCTCGCCCCGGTCGCAGTACAAGGCAGGAACGGCGACAAACAACAATCCGATCAGATTCTACAGGATCGTGAACGGCAACTGACCCAGCTGCCCCAGTGCCATGCCCAGGTTGGCGGCCAGACCCTCACTCTGACCACCAGCGATGCCGACGCCGATCAAGCTAATCAAGGCATAGACAGCGAAGACGAAACCCGCCAGCACCGCTGAAGCCACCCAGATCAGCACCATCGTGGGGACGTGGGCCAACAGGGCCTCCCAGGCCTTGTTGATCGTGGGCTGTTCGGTTGCCATTGGGGCGGCCATGGCGCATGTCCCAGACTGGGCCGCACCGTGGCAGCCAACGAACGGGGCCACAACCCGGTTGATGCATTCCGACGACTGGTTGCTGCTGTGCCGAACGGTGCGCTTCGGCGACACCGATGCCGCTGGTGTGGTGCACTTTGTGCGGCTGCTGCAGTGGTGTCACGAGGCCTACGAAGAAAGCCTCGAGCGCTTTGGCCTGGTGGCGAGCGCCGTGTTTCCGACGCCCGCCGCCACACCTGAGGTGGCTCTGCCGATCGTGCACTGCAGCGCCGACTTTCGCCGGCCTCTGGTGTGCGGCGACCCCCTGGCCATCGCCTTGGAGCCCCGGCGGCTGGACCCCGGCAGCTTTGAGGTGACCTACCGCTTCAGCACTGACGGCCAGATGGTGGCCCAGGGTCTGACGCGCCATCTGGCGATTCGCGCCGACAACCGCGGGCGCTGCAGCTTGAGCGAGCCGATCAACCGCTGGCTGGAGGCCTCGAGCCTGGCGAACGGTGTGCAGCCGCTCTGACCCAGAACAGGGCCGTCCATTGCGGCGGCAATCGGTTCAGAACCACTCGTGGCGGCTGGCCAGATCGATGGTTTCAAACGCATCCAAAGTGTTGGTGAGGTCGAGGGTGCCCTCGATCAGGCCGATCACATCCCTGGCCGCTCGACAGGTGATACCTCCCCAGAGGACCACGCCAACGGTCAAGCCAACCACCGGCATGATCACGCCCGGCTTGGTCTAACCGATCACGAACGTGTGCACATGCCTCTCGGACCTGGAGCCGGCTTCTTGTTGCTGATCTCGACAGGGTCACCCCTGGTCATGGTCCGGACTCTGTTGGAACGTGTGTAGCGACCGATGGCGCGTTCCAGGCCTGCCAGAGCCGGCCCCCATTCGGGATCGGACTCGACCTGATCAGCAAACACCGTTTCGCCACGGCTGTTGATGGCACCGTCGAGCAGACCAAATCTGTGGATGGGTAGCCCCGCTGGGTTCAACAGGCCTGCATCGCCGCCATACCACCAGCCTGCGCCCATCTGCGCCAGGGGCTGACGCACGGCAGCCCAGTGGCGGCAACGCAGCAAGGGCAACAGGCCGCTGACGTGGTGCAGTGTCAGCGGATTGCGATGCCGGCAGACGGCGGGTTCGAGGTCGTGCTCCCCAGGTCACTTGGCAGTGGTTGCATGTAATCAGTGATTGCATGTAACCACCACCAAGGGTGTTGTCAGGTGAGGGGGTGCGAGGTGGATCACGTCCAAGCGTCATCCACCAATGGCCCTCGCAAGCCCAATGACCAACTGGGGAGAGGAAGTGGGAAGCCTCCTACGCAGTGGCGCTGCCCAGACTCCGATGGCTGATCCCAACCCTCGAACCCGCAACAAGCCAGATCCCAGCTCAGTCGATGAGATCGACCCTTGGCTCAGTTTCTGGCTTTAGCTCAGTTTCTGGCTCCGGCGGATCAGACCTCGCCACAGTCCTGGGCAGCGTGGAGGCTGCGGCACGGGAGGCTGGCCACAACGCCCGTCGGCGGGATGTGCGTCGCAATGTGCGCAGCCATCGGCAACGACTGCGGGCCAGAGGTCTACGGCCTGTGCAGCTCTGGCTGCCGGACCTGCGCCAGGCAGCGGCTCAGGAGCAGGCGCGCTGCCAGTCAAGGGCTGTCGCCTGGAGCCACCAGACACCGCCGTGGTCAGCCTCGGAACCCTTGGTCGCGATCCAGCGCGGTGAGCTACGCGTGCTGTGCAGCGATGACACCCTGCAGCCAGCCACTCTGCAACCAGCCACGCTGCCGCCAGTGCTCGCCGACCAACAACTGCCGTTGCAGCCGCAGATCCAGATCGTGGCGATCCTGTTGGACAACGCCTTTGACGAACTGACCACGACGCTGGTGTGCCCGCTGACCACCAGGCTCTGCCGAGCACCTCTGCTGCGGGTTGGCGTCAGTCCGTCTGCGGACAATAGACTGGAGCTGGGCCATCAACTGATGGTCGATGCACTCACCACCGTGCCGCGCCGTCAGCTGGGGGTCTGCGTCGGACGGCTGAGCGATGACGTTCTGAAGCAGCTGTGCCACGCCCTGCTGGTGATTGCAGACCTAGCCCGCTAACGCCTCTGATCAAGCCATTGCTGCCAGCGCCAACGCTGCCATTTGCCGGTGACCGTGGGTTCCAGGGAGGGGCACAGCAACCAGCGCGCTGGCCGCTCGGCAGGAGGAAGCTGGCGCGCCAAACGGGCCAGAGCCTCCAGCAGCGACGCCGCATCCGCTTCGGCATCGCCCTGCAAACGCACCAGCGCCACCAACCGCTGCCCCCAAAGAACGTCGCTCTCGCCCAGCAGCAGCAGCTCGGCCAGGGGCAGGGCTGCGGCGGCAGCCAATGCCAGCAGCCGCTGCTCCACCTGCTCAGGAAACACGGTCTCGCCGCCGCTGTGGATGGCGCCATCGAGGCGGCCCACGATTAGCACCCCCGCGGCCGTCAGCTGTGCCGCATCGCCGCTGCGCCAACCGCCCTTGGCCGTGCGCGGCAGCGGCAGCAGCCGCCCCTGTTGCAGCCAACCGAGACTGAGGCGGGGCGTGACGATCTCGAGGGCCTCGGTCTGGGGATCAACGACCAACTGGACATCCATCAGCGGCGGCCCACAACCCCCATCCCCCGCCAAAAAGCGCGGCGGCGGCAGGGCGCACACCATGGCCGCGGTTTCGGTGGCGCCATAACAAGGGGCCAGACGCAGGCCCAGGCGGCGGGCCCGCATCGCCAGATCGGGGGGCAGCGGCGCCCCGCCCAGCCAGATCAGATCGATCTGCTGCAGCCAGGCCACACCCGCCGGCTCCTGCAGCAAGCGGTGCAACTGGGTCGGCACCAGCGACAGCAGGGCCGGACCCCGCCCTGCCAGGGGGAGCGCGGCGGCCAAGGCGACGGGATCCCTCATCAGGGCCGGTGGCACGGGCTGGTGGCGCGCCCCCCACTGGCGACAGCGCACCAGCGGCATCAGACCGCTGACGTGGTGCAGCGGCAGCGGATTGAGATGCAGGCAGTCGGGCGGGTCGAGGCCGAGGGCCCCGAGCCACTGGCCGGTGGCCGCGGCCGAGGCCTGCAGATGGCTCAGCGGCTGCAGGCACCAACGCCGCCCCCCCGCCGAGCCGCCGCTACCAACGATCACCCCCGGGCCCCACTGCTGCCCCAAGCGACCCAGCAGGGAGCGACCGGCCGCAGCGCCCAAGGCCGCCTCGAGGCTGGGCCGATCGCCCGGGCCTGCCAACGGCACGATCTGGGCAGCGGCCCAGGCCTGCTCGAGCTGCCCGGGGTTCATGCCGCCGCCTCCCAGACCTGCTGCGGGTCGGCAGCCATCAGCGGGCCCTGGGGTTGCCACGCCTGCGCCAGCCCGGGCGCCGACGGCGTCGGCCCCTGAACCTGCAGGGCCGCCAGGTGGTGCAGCCAGCGTCGAGCGATGCCGCTCTCAAAGGCGGTGCTAAGCACCCGGTAGGGCTGGCCGGCGCGCAACGCCGCCAGCAGGGGCCGCGGGTCCCCCTCCTGGCTGGGGCGCCGCACCTGCCAGCCCGGCCAGCGCTGCCGCAGGCTCGCGTCGGCGGCGAGCGACTCGTCAAGGGCCAGAGGCAGTTGCGCCGCCAGGGCTTCGAGGCCCTCGTGGTCGCCGGGATCGAGCGGCTGCTCCAACCACTGCAGCCGCGGTTCAGCCACCAGGCGATCGGCCCAGGCCTGGGCGGTGGGCCGATCCCAGCGGCCGTTGGCATCGAGGCGCAGGCGCGCGGCCGCAGGCAGGCGCGCCAGCACCTGCTCAAGCAGCGCCCGCTCGTCGCGATCGCACTGCACCGCCACCTTCCATTTGAAGCTTGCTGTGGCGGTTGGATCGACAGCCAGGTGCTGCTCGAGACGCGGCAGCGCCGCCGCACCGGCCGGCAACAGCACGGCGGCTGGAGGCGGCGGCAACCAGCCCCCAGCCGCAGCTCCCACCAAGCCATCGGCCTCGGCCAGGGCGCTGCCAAGGGCGAAGGCCAGCGCCGGCGGCCAGGCGTCCATCCCCCCGGCACGCGCCAACCCCTGCTCGAGGGTGGCGCGGCAACAGCTGCCGCCCAAGGCGGCGATGGCGGCCTCGAGACGCTGCAGGGCCGGCGCCAGCGCCTCACCAAAGGCCAGCGGCGCCGCTTCGCCCCAGCCGAGCGCACCCGAGGCCGTGGTGAGGCGCAGCAGCCAGCCCCGTTTGCAGGTCAACACGCCGCTGGCGGTGCGCAGCGGCTGGGGCAGCGGCAGCGCCAATGGGCGCCAGGCCAACTGGAGCGGTTCGGCAGCAGCAGCCGGCGGAGCCACCGCGGTCAGGCCGCGGGCCAGAAGCCGCGGCCCAGGGCCAGACCGAGGGCCAAGCCCAGACCATTGAGGCTCTGGAACCGCAGCGCCAGGAACTTGCTGCCAGCGATGCGGGCGGGCTCATCGTGATGGCCCTGCAACAACCGGATCAAGCCGAAGGCGGCCGGCAGCCCCAGCGCCCCCAGCAGGGCCGTCGCTGGCCAGATCCGCAGCATCACCGGCAGCCACTCGAGAGCCAGGGTCAAGGCCACAAACCAGGGAACCAGCGCCGCTGCGCGGGCTGTCCCCAGCCGCACCACCGGCGAGCGCTTGCCGTGGGCCGCATCGTCGGCCACCTGGTGAAAGTGGGAGCAGAACAGCACCAGGGTGGTGGCCAGGGCCGGACCACTGCCCAGCTCCAGGGCCGGCCCCCAGGGCACACCAGCCGGCGCTGGATCGAGCGCCAACAGCGCCGCCGCGGTGGCCAGGGGGCCAAAGGCCAACCAACACAACGGCTCGCCGAGGCCCTGGTAGCCGAGCCGCAGCGGCGGCCCCTGGTAGGCGTAGCCCACACCGCAACAGAGCAGCACCAGCGCCAGCACCGCCGGGCTGCTGGCCCAGGCCACCGCCGCCATCAGCAACAGGCCCAGCAGCAGCGCCCCATTGGCCCAGCCGGCCACCTGACTGCGGCGGCCCACCAGTTGCACCAGCGAATGGGGCTTGCCGGCCTCATCGATGCCGGTGTCGTGATCAAACACGTCATTGCTGAGGTTTTCCCAGGCCAGCAGCAGCACCGCCGCCAGCAAAAAACCCAGCAGCGGACCCCAGCGCAGGGAGCCGCTGCGCCCAAACCACCAACCCGCCGCCAGCAGCACCGGCATCACCGCCACCGCATACATGGGCCATTTGATCGCGGCCTTCCACAAGCGCCGCCGCTCGGTGGCGTAACGGCTTGCGACGACCTGGGGCTGAGCCATGGCGAGGGCGAGCAGCAAACGCTCTGGGGCCCATACATTTGAGCAGCTCTGCAACCCCAGCCAGTCCCGGCGACTCGCACCGCGTTGACGACCCGCTTTGACGATCTGCTGGCGCTGGCCAGCGCCGGTGCCCGCGACCTCGAGGAGGAGGGGGTGCTCAGCCTGGCGCTGCCGCTGGCCTGTGTCGACCCGCTGCCGCTGCATGGTCTGCTGCCGGCAGACGATGGCTTT
Source organism: Cyanobacteria bacterium K_DeepCast_35m_m2_023 (assembly GCA_016882345.1). The sequence continues at coordinate 7,960 of VGQR01000018.1, read as the reverse complement.
CGCTGCCTCTGGGACAGTGCACCAGGCCTCTGCCTGGCCGCCGCAGGCCGCACCCAAAGCCTGGAACTGAGCGGCCCCCGGCGCTTTGAACTGGCCCAACGCTTTGTCAGCCTCACCCTGGGGCGCCTCGGCGCACCGCAGACCCTGCCCGCGTCGGCCCGGCCCAGGGTGCTGCTGGCCTTTGGCTTCTTTGATGCACCGTTGCACAGCAGCCCCGACGCGGTGCCGGGCGTGCAAGCCGTCTTGCCCCGCTGGCAACTGAGCCGCCATGGTCAGCACTGCTGGCTGCGGCTGCAGGCGTGCCTGGGCGGGGCCACCACCCCCCGCAGCCTCGCCGAAGAGCTGTGGGAGACCGCCGCAGCCCTGCAGCGCTCTGCCGCCGATGCCCCGCTGATGCGGGCGAGCACCAGCGCCACCGTGACCTGGCGCAGCCCCTGGCAAGACCACTACCGCCATGCCGCCGAGCGGGGGCTTGAGCTGGTCGAGTCGGGTGAGCTGAGCAAACTCGTGCTGGCGGTGCGGCAACAGCTGCACTGCGACCGCCGGCTCGAGCCCCTCGACCTGATCCCACCGCTGCGCCAGCAGCAAAGCGGCAGCTGCCGCCTGCTGTGGCAACGCGACACGGGCTCGGCCCTGGTGGGCGCCTCACCCGAGCGCTTGCTCACCGTGCGCCAGGGCCAGCTGCGCAGCGACGCCCTCGCCGGCACCTGCGCCGCCGGCAGCACGGCTGCCGGGCTGCTGCACTCGCGCAAAGACCGGCACGAACACGACCTGGTGGTCGACACGATCGAACAGGCCCTGCGCCGCCTGGGGCTGACCACGCGACGGCCGCGCCATCCGCGGCTGGCGCGCCATGGCCATCTGGTGCACCTGCACACCCCGATCACCGCCCCGATCGGCAGACAGCACCCCCTGACCGTGGCGGCGGCCCTGCATCCCACACCGGCAGTGGCCGGGTTGCCACGGCGCCAGGCCATGGACTGGCTGCGCAGCCTCGAGCCGTTTGAACGGGGCCATTACGCCGCCCCGATCGGCTGGATCGACAGCGAAGGCGATACCGACCTGAGGGTGGCGATTCGCTGCGGTGTCGTGCGCGGCAGTCGGCTCGAACTGACGGCAGGGGCCGGTCTTGTGAAAGGGTCCCAGACCAGCCTCGAATTGCAGGAGGTCGAGCTCAAGCTGGCGGTGCTGCAAAAGCAACTCAACCTGCCCAAAGTGCTGCCGAGCCGGCCAACGCGTGACATGCTGCACAGTGTCGCCGGGTAAGGGTTCATGCCGAGCGCAGCCGGCGCCTTCAATCTTCTTGTGATGTTGGCGCTGGGCCATTTCGTGGCCGATTTCGCTCTGCAGAGCGATCGCATGGCCAACGAAAAATGCCCGCACTCATCCGGCGTGCTGCCCTGGCAATGGTGGTTGACGGCCCACGGCGCCATCCACGGCTTTGTCGTGGCCATGATCACGGGGCAGGCCTGGCTGGGCCTGCTCGAGTGGCTGGTGCACATGCTGATCGATCGCGGCAAATGCCAGCACGCCTATGGGCTGCGCGGCGATCAGGCCCTGCACCTGAGCTGCAAGCTGCTGTGGACGCTCATCGCCGTGGGGTTGGCCGTCCCCCCACCCTGGTGGATGGGCTGAGGGCCTTCAGCCTGGAGCCCCCGGGTCCCTGGCCAGCAGCCGAGCGATCGTCAGATCGGCCAGGGGGATGCCGCCGAGGCGCTCCACCTCGCGGATGCCGGTCGGACTGGTGACGTTGATCTCACTGAGGCGGCCATCGATCACATCGATGCCCACAAAGAACAGCCCCTCGGCCCGCAACGCCGGCGCCAGGGCCGCGCAGATCGCCCGCTCAGCCTCGTTGAGCGCGGTGGCCTGGGGCTGACCACCCACGGCCAGATTGCTGCGAAATTCGCCACCGCTCGGCACCCGGTTCACCGCCCCCAGGGGTTCGCCGTCGACGAGCAGGATGCGTTTGTCGCCTGCCGCCACCCCGGGCAGGAACGCCTGGGCCATGACCGGCAGGGTTTCCTGGTCGGTCACCAGCTCGAGCAGGGCCCGCAGCCCCGGCGTGCCCGCCGCAGCAAACACCACCCCCTGACCAGCGCGGCCGCCCAGGGGCTTGAGCACCACCTCGCCCTGATCGGCAGCAAACGCCGCCAAGGCGTCAACCCGGCTGGCCACCAGCGTCGGCGCCATCAACGCGCTCCAGCGCAGGGAGCTGAGCTTTTCGTTCCAGGCGCGCAGGGCCGCCGGCCGGTTGACCACCCACACGCCCTGGCGCTCGGCTAGTTCAAGCAGGTGGGTGGCGTACAGATACGCCTCATCGACCGGGGGATCCTTGCGCATCCACACCGCGCCAAACTGCGTCAGCGGCAGCAGCTGGGGCTCGCCAGCGCTGTACCAGGGATCCGCTGTGACCGGCACAGCCATCACCCAGCACGTGTGACCGGCGTCGCCCTCACCCAGGCGGGCCGACAGATCGGCTGGTGTCGCGACCCAGACCGCCAAGCCGGCGCGCTGGGCCGCCTGCATCAGCGCCGAGGTGGAGTCCTTGGCCGGGTTGATCCGCTCGAGCGGATCCATCACAAACAACTGAGCGCTGGCGGCTGCGGCAGTGCTCACCAATCAGCCCGCCAGCAGAGCATCGAGCTGCCCGCCGCGCTCGAGCGCATGCAGGTCGTCACAGTCACCCACGTGGTGGCCATTGATGAAGGTCTGGGGCACGCTACGGCGACCGCCGCTCTTGGTGGCCATGGCGGCGCGGGCGGCCTCATCGCCATCGATGGCGTATTCGGTGTAGGCCACGCCCTTGCGATCCAGCAGGGCCTTGGCGCGAACACAGAAGGGACAGGCTCGCCAGGTGTAGATCTCAACCCTCGCCGCCATCGGACCCTGGAACCGCAATGGCTGAATCCTAAAGAGAGGTCCCCCTTCGCCTTGGCGGGCCAGCCCTGGGCAGGAGCTGTGCACAAGCCGCACCCAACCCTGCGCAAGGTTGACACCATTGTTGGCACCTTGCGCATGGCCAACCGAGCCATCCCGGCGACCTGCACCGCCGACCTGCACCACCGACCGCGCCGCTGCTGACGCGCCCCATTCAGTACGGTCAGATCAGCTTCGTGGCCTTGGGCCACAGACCACCGCTCACCCCTCGCTCACGCCAGTGACCGCCAGCCCCGCCACCAACGCAGCCAGCACCGCAGCAGCGATCCCGCTTGATCTGACCGATTTCAAGCGCGACCTCTCCGAGCTCACCGACCGCCTGGGCCAAGCCCAGGACTGTCTTTGACGTCGCTGCCCTGACCGCACGCCAGCAGGACCTCGAGCAACTCGCCTCCCAGCCCGACTTCTGGGATGACCAGAAGGCAGCCCAGGCCAAGATGCGCCAGCTCGACGAGGTCAAGGGCCAGCTCGAGCAGCTGCGCCGCTGGCAGGGGGCCGTGGACGACGCCGAAGCCACCCTCGAGCTCTACGACCTCGAGCCCGACGCCGACCTGCTGGCCGAATCGCACAGCGCCCTGCAGCTGCTGCGCGCCGATCTGGATCGCTGGGAGCTCGAGCGCCTGCTGAGCGGCCCCTACGACAAAGAGGGCGCCGTGATCAGCATCAATGCGGGAGCCGGCGGCACCGACGCCCAGGACTGGGCCCTGATGCTGATGCGCATGTACACGCGCTGGGCCGAAGACCACAAAATGAAGGTCACGGTCGACGAGCTCAGCGAGGGCGAAGAAGCGGGCATCAAGAGCTGCACGATCGAGATCGAGGGCCGCTACGCCTACGGCTATCTGCGCAACGAAAAGGGCACCCACCGGCTGGTGCGCATCAGCCCGTTCAACGCCAACGACAAGCGCCAGACCAGCTTCGCCGGCGTCGAGGTGATGCCCAAGATCGAAGAGGAGGTCAAGCTCGACATCCCCGACAAGGACCTGGAGATCACCACCAGCCGCTCCGGCGGCGCCGGCGGCCAGAACGTCAACAAGGTGGAAACGGCGGTGCGCATCCTGCACATCCCCACGGGCCTGTTTGTGCGCTGCACCCAGGAGCGCTCCCAGCTGCAAAACAAGGAAAAGGCGATGGCCCTGCTGATGGCCAAGCTGCTGGTGATCGCCCAGGAGCAGCGGGCGGCCGAGATCGCCGACATCCGCGGCGACATCGTTGAAGCGGCCTGGGGCAACCAGATCCGCAACTACGTCTTCCACCCCTACCAGATGGTGAAAGACCTGCGCACCCAGCACGAAACCACCGACGTCCAGGGCGTCATGGACGGCGACCTGGATCCCTTCATCCAGTCGCTGCTTCACGCCGGCGTCGAGGTGGGCGGAGGGTCAAGTGATGACTGAACCGCAACCCGCAGGTCGCCCAAAAACCGAGGAGAACCCCAGCTTCGTCAAGCTGGCCATGCGCAACATGGTGCGCAAGGGGCGCCAGAGCCTGCTTCACTTCGGCCTCACCGCCGCCGGCTTTCTGGGCTTCATCACCCTGATCGCCTGGCTGGGCCGCCCCCAGATCCCCGGTGGCTGAAGCCAGCGTGGCTGACTCCACTGCCGGGCCCTCAGCAGAGAACGCCGTGATCGACCTGGATCTGGCGTTCTCAGCCGATCCAGATCTGGCGCCCGGGCTGCTGGCGGCCGCCGGCCCCTGGTGCGCACCCCCGCAAGCCGAAGCGCACTGGCAACAGCTGCTGGCCGGCTGGCTGGCCCAGCTGCAGGCCGAGCTGCCCAGCGAGCTGCAAAGCCGCGCTTACAGCCTGGGGTTGAGCCTGGTCGGAGACGCCGAGATCGCCGAACTCAACGCCGACTGGCGCGACAAGGCCGGCCCCACCGACGTGCTCGCCTTTGCCGCCCAGGACGATGACCTGCTGGAGGCTGAGATCGACGGGGCGCCCGCCATGCCGATGCCCACAGCGCTTGCCTTGGGCGCCGAGGCGTTGGAACTGGGCGACATTGTCATCTCGCTCTACACCGCCGCCCGCCAGGCCCCTGAGCACGGCAACAGCCTGGAGCAGGAGCTGCTGTTTCTGGCCAGCCACGGGCTGCTGCACCTGCTGGGCTGGGACCACCCCGACGACGCCAGCCTGGCGGCAATGTTGCAGCGCCAGGACCAGCTGGTGCAGCAGCGTTAAGGTGCAGGCATCTGGCTCGACTCTGGGCCAACCATGACCAACCCCCTTCCACAACACCAGCCCCTGCAGGTCGCCCCACACCGCCGCCGTGGTGGGCGCCTGGGGGCCTGGACCGTGGCCGGCGATCTGCCCTCGAGTTTTCGCTACGCCGCCAAAGGGCTGACCTACAGCTTCAGCAGCCAACGCAATTTCCGCATCCATGTGATCACGGGCGCCGTGGTGTTCAGCCTGGGCTTGTGGCTGGGCCTCAGCATCGACCGACTCGCCGTGCTGGTGCTCACCGTGGCGGCGGTGCTGGTGCTCGAGCTGCTCAACACCGCCACCGAGGCCGTGGTGGACCTGGCGATCGGCCGCCAGTTCCACCCATTGGCCAAGATCGCCAAGGACTGCGCCGCCGCAGCGGTGCTGGTGGCCGCCCTGGCCTCGCTGTTGATCGCCCTGCTGCTGCTGCTGCCCCCCCTGCTGGCCCGGCTCGGCGTTTGAATAAGGCGGTCATCCCCGCCGGGGACCGTCCTCGATTGCGATGCTGCTGGTTCTCGACAACTACGACAGCTTCACCTTCAACCTGGTGCAGTACCTCGGCGAGCTGGCGGCAGACCATCCCCTGGCCGCCGAGCTGCGGGTCGAGCGCAACGATGCCCTCAACCTCGAGCAGATCCGCGCCCTGGCTCCGGCCGCGATCCTGATCTCGCCAGGGCCGGGCGATCCCGATCAGTCGGGCGTCTGCCTGGCGGTGCTGCGGGAACTCAGCCCCACCATCCCGACGCTGGGGGTGTGCCTGGGGCACCAGGCCATCGCCCAGGTGTACGGCGGCAAGGTGGTGCGGGCCGGCGAACAGATGCACGGCAAAACGTCTCCGGTTCTGCACCACGGTGAAGGGGTGTTCGCCGGACTGCCCAATCCCCTTACCGCCACGCGCTACCACAGCCTGATCGCCGAGCGGGAGACCCTGCCCGACTGCCTCGAGATCACCGCCTGGCTCGACGACGGCACGATCATGGGGCTGCGGCACCGCGACTACCCCCATCTGCAGGGCGTGCAATTCCACCCCGAAAGCGTGCTGACCCAGAGCGGCCACGACCTGCTGGCCAATTTTCTTAGGGAAGCCAGTCTTAGGCAGGCCAGTCTTCAGCAAGCCAGTGGTGGACCCTGACGCGTCAATCCCGTTGGCTGAACTGGGTTAAGGTCGCGATTCGTGCTGCCGTGCCATGCGCCTGCTGCCCTGCCTCAGCCTGACGGCCGCCCTGCTGGCCAGCCCGGCCGCGTTTGCGGCAGGGGGGGTCAGCATCACCAGCTATGGCCACAGTGCCCTGCTGATTCGCGGGGGCGGCAAAACGGTGCTGATCAATCCCTTTCGCGCCGTGGGCTGCGCTGCCGGTCTCAGCGAACCGCGGGTCAGCGCCGATGTGATTCTGGCCAGTAGCACCCTGCGCGATGAGGGGGCTGCCGTGGCCCGGGGCCGTCTGCTGGTCCAGCCGGGTTCGTATCGCATCGGCGGCCTGCAGATCGAAGGCGTCGCCACGCCCCACGACCGTTTCGGCGGGCGCCGCTTTGGCCAGGCCACGCTCTGGCGCTGGACGCAGGGAGGCCTGGACATCGCCCACCTGGGGGGCACCGCAGGCCCCCTGAGCCCCGCCGATCGGGTGCTGCTGGGCCGACCTGACGTGCTGATCATCGGCGTCGGTGGCGGCGCCAAGGTCTACGACGGGGCCGAAGCCGCCGCGGTGGTGCGCGAGCTGCAACCCCGCCGGGTGATCCCGGTGCAGTACGTCGCTGGCCGCAAACCGCCCAAGGACTGTGACCAGACTGGCGTCGATCCCTTCCTCAAGGCCATGGCCGGCGCCAAGGTCAACCGGCTGGGCACCAGCCTCAGCCTGCCGGGCAAGCTGGGCGACAGCCTGGTGATTGAGGTAATGCGCTAAGTGGTGACGTGCTGAGTGGTGACGTACTGAGCGGTGATGCGCTGAACCGGGTCAGGCTGCCAACGCGCTGAACACCTGCCAAAACTGCTGCATCTGCTCGAGCGTGCCGACGCTGACCCGAATCGACCCGTCGATCAGCGGCTTGCCCGCCATCGAACGCACCAAAATGCCGGCGTTGCGCAGCTCGGCCTCCACAGCGGCCGCCGATCGATCGGGCCAGATCAGCAGGTAATTGCCGCCTGCGCAGTGATGGCGCACACCGGTGGCTTGCAGCTGCGCCACCATCCAGGCGCGAGCCCGCTTGACCTCGGCCACGTAGGCATCGGTGTAGGCCTGATCGGCCAGGGCGGCATGGGCGGCCGTCACCGCCACGCTGTTGATGTCGTAGGGGCCTGTGACGCGGCTGATGCGATCGATCAGCGGCGCCGCACCAATCGCAAAGCCCATGCGCAGCCCCGCCAATCCGGCGGTCTTGGCGAGCGAGCGCAGCACCACCAAGTTGGGGGTGGCGTCAAAGTCGGCCTGGGGCAGCACGCTGTCGCCCGTGAAGGCCTCGTACAGCTCGTCGATCACCACCAGGGTCTGGGGCGCCGCTGCCGCCAGCTCCAGGATCGGTTCAGGGGCCAGGCGCGTGCCGGTGGGGTTGTTGGGATTGCAGATCAGCAGGATGCGCGGAGCACGAGCCAGGGCGGCCGTGATCGCCTCGAGCGGGAAGCCAAAGTCGTCGCCGACGTAGGGGATGGCCTCGATCGCCATGCCCTGCATCTGGGCACAAGGGGAGTAATATCCAAAAGTTGGCGTGGTGGTCAGCAACGTCTCCCCGCGGTCGCCATAGGCGTGAAAGACAGCGTGGAGCGCGGCATCGACACCGTTCAACAGGCCGACCTGCTCGCGGTTCAGGGGCACAGCCAGACCGGGG